>CAZFTH010000043.1:0-10876 GCA_964521745.1 uncultured Peptostreptococcaceae bacterium | reverse complement strand
TGGAACTCTTACACCAGTTAATAAATAGCCGTTCATAGCTCCAAATATAGAAATCATTATTCCAGCAGAAATAAGAATAGCTCCAGATTTTCCAAACAGTAGCACAGCGGCATCTGAGGCAGGTGTTTGTGAAGCAATTACAGCATCGACAGGTATAACATTTATTATAGCTATATTTATAAGTACATAGATTATCATTGTTATAGATAGACCTAAAATTATGGATTTTGGAAGGTCTTTTGATGGATTTTTGAGCTCGCCAGCCATGTTTGCAACTCCTACCCAGCCATCGTATGCCCATAGAGTTCCAAGTATAGCAGAGCCAAATCCAGCAAGGCTAGCTCCAGAAAGTGAAACCTTAGAAACCTCGCCAACTCCTCCAACAGTACCTTTTATAAAGCCAAAAGCAATTATAATTACTATAGGAATTAGCTTTGCAATAGTTGCCACAACTTGAATTTTACTGCCTATTTTTGTAGAAGCTATATTTACTAAAATTAGAAAAAAGATTAAAGATATAGCTAGTATTTTTTGAGTAAAATCAGACATTGGAATGAAGAAAGTAGCTTGAGTTACGAAGATTATAGATAAGGCGGCAGTAACTCCAGGCACATAGATGAAGGATTGTACCCAACCAAATAAGAATGCCCATTTTTCACTATATAATTCTTTTATGTATACAAAAAGTCCACCTGTTTTAGGGATTGCTGTAGCAATTTCACTTATAGTAAGAGCCGAAGCTATGGTAAGAAGACCTCCGATTACCCAAGCCATAATTCCTAGAAATGGGGAGCCAGCATTGCTAAAAACAGGTGATGATTTAAAGAATATGCCTGAGCCTATAACTATACCAACTACCATGGTAATAGCATCAAATGCTCCGACTTGTTTTTTTAGATTTTGATTAGAAGGCTGTGATTCTTTTGGTTGTAGCTTAACAGTTTGCTGCATTAGGTTTCGTCCTTTCAAAATATAATATGATTGCTTTTCTGAAGTGTTGAAATTTACTGAAAATATATTGCAAATTTAATCCGTTACACTTGAGACTATATTATTTTATGAATTTGTCCGTCACATGTCAACAAAGTTATTTTTATAACGATTATTTAAAAACATAATACTCTAAGAAATCTTAGATTTTAGCTATTTTTAAAGTTAAATATAATACTTAATAGCCTAATATATGCTTACTTTTGTTTATTGAATATATCTTCTTATAATGATATACTTTTATTGCCAAATGTATTATTAAATAAATGATAAAGAAGAGGTCTGAGACACTATGGAAAAAGTAGATTTTTTACCTGTATTACTAGCTAGTGATATAAATACATATAGCATGGCTAGAGCTTTTCATGAGGAATATAATGTAAAGTCCTTGATGGTTGCAAGGGGACTTTCAGGTCCAGTTGAAAATTCACAAATAGTTATTTACAAGGAAGTGCTGGATTTAGATGAGACTGATGTTTTCTTAAAAACTATGAAGCAAATATACCATGAATATCCAGATAAAAAGCTGATTATCATAGGGTGTGCTGACCATTATGTGAGATTAATAGTTGAAAATAAAGAAGAGCTAAAGAAGATGTTTGTAGTTCCTTATTCTGATAAAGATGTGCTAGACAATATAGTACTTAAGGAAACTTTTTATGGTCTTTGTGAAAAATATGGTTTAGATTATGCCAAGACCTTAATTTATAAGCCTTCTATGAATTTTGAGTTTGAATTAGATTTTGATTTTCCTGTAGTATTAAAGCCTTCAGATAGTGTTAGTTACAATAAAAATTCTTTTGTAGGTCAACATAAGGTGTATTTTATAGATGATAAAGAAACTTTAGTTACGGTATTAAAAGAAATTTATTCGCATGGCTATCCAGATAATATGATTATACAGGAGAGAATACCTGGTGATGATGAGTCTATGTATGATCTTCAAGTATATGTAGGAAAAGATCACAAGGTAAAGCTGATGAATTTTGGAAATGTACTTTTAGAAGAACATACACCTAAGGGTATAGGAAGTAACGCTGCTACTATTGTGGATTATAATGAAGAGTTAATGGATAAGATAAGAGTTTTGCTAGAGGATATAAATTACGAAGGCCTAGCCGATTGTGATTTGAAATATGATTATAGAGATTCTAAGTTTAAAATGTTTGAAATTAATATAAGGCAAGGCAGAAGCCACTATAGGGTAACCGGTGGGGGAGATAATCTTGCTAAGTATATTGTGGATGACTATATTTATAACAAGCCTATGGAGCTAAAGTATGTCAAAGATGATTTTTTCTGGCATGTAGTGCCTTTGAATTTAGTATATAAATATGTTAAGAGCCCAGAAAAAGTAGAGAAAATAAAGAAGTTAGTAAGTCAAAATAAAGTGTGTCATTCTCTATACTATAAAAATGACCTTGGCTTTAAGCGTCTTATGTATCTTAAGCTTAGAGATTTAAACCAATATAAAAAATACAAAAAATATTTAGGAAAATAATAAATATTTAGAAGTTAAATAAAAAAACTCTTTGCATTTAGGATAGCTGATATCTTAGATAGCAGAGAGTTTTTTTTTAATACACGGGAGTTTCTTTAATTGATATATTATTATTAAATTTTCTCACGTCTTAGAAATTATAATTTGGTTTTGGAACTTTTATAATATCTATGACTCACTTTTTGAATTTTTGCCTACTACCATTGCTAGGATAAAGAATGATAAGAAGAATCCTATTTGTGAATCATAAAACTTTTTGGTATAAAGCTAACGTTACTCCAATCAACATTTGTAACAGTTGATATTTGAAAATTTGCTTTTACATACCAATATGTTGGTAAAAAGCTAGCTATTTTTAAAACTCCAGCACTTAACATTTCTTGCGGTACAAATACTCCACTTATAAAGGATGAACCAAGAGTGAATATGTTTGCTATTCCAGATATTGCATCTCTATTTTTTACAAGATTTCCTATGAAAAACTAATTGCAGCACTAGTGAGTCCAAATAGCAAGGAATTTATAATAAAATATTTTGTATTTGGATTTGATAATTCAGTTCTTCCAAAATATAAGCTAATACTTATGAGAACTACCCATGTGAGTAGAGTAAATAGCAAGATAGCTAGAAAAAACTGTAGATTCATTTTGCTTGCTGGAAGTGGGGAACAAGCATTTCTTTTTTTAATTGTGGGAGTATTAAATACTAACATTATGGTAGATACACCAATTATTATTACAAACATAAAGGTGTATGCCAAGAAGTTAAAGTAATACTGCATCATAGGCTCACCTTCGTTATTTGTATTTGAATTTGGTTTTAACATATTGACTGAAGTTTTTGTTTTTAGGTCTTCTAATACATAGGTTTTTAATGTATTTTGGTCTATGTTAGGTGTTTGATTTAGGTAGAGCCTAGCTGTATTTAGATATTGATCTATTTTTAAATCTATATATATACTGGAAGTTGTGTCAGGCATACTGGTTTTTGCTAATGTAACTGTAGTATCTTCCATAAATGAAGCAGTAAAATCTTTAGGTATACGAAGTACATAGTGGACATCCCTATAGTATAGTGCATCTTGGATGGTATTTGGATTATCTTCTATTGTTTTAAATTCAGCTATTTCTTCTAAGCTTTCTTTTAGTCCTTGCACTAGAGGAGTGTTTTCTTCGTTTATAATCCCTATTCTAGTTTTTGTCATTGAAAAGCCTGTCATTTTTTCTGCTGGATTGTTAGAGGCTAGCATTATAGAGACAAAAATAAATATACCAAAGTATATCATCATAGCATTTAAATTTTTTCTAAATATTTTGAGGCAAAGATTAAATACTGTCATATTTTCTCCTCCTTAGAACAGAGTAGGTAAATGCACAAAATAGAGTTGTAAATATTAATAGGGCAAATATATTGTTCCAGTATCTATTATCTACGCCAAAGTAATACAAGGAATAAAAAGCATCAGTCAGCAGGTTTACTGGGTTTAGCCAAGCTAGTATAGGAAGTTTTGTTTGGACGATGTACTTCATTTCACTAAACATCATACCTGCCAAAAATGAACCCATCATGGTACTGCCTAATAATATGCTGTATTTTACATTTAATTGACCTTTTGAAAATACACCTATAAAGGCTCCAAAAGAAATTGCTGTAAGAGAGCCTATGAATGTTGTAAAAATAATGAACCCAGTCTGAGCACCAAAATCTATTTTGAGCACAAAGGTTAGATAGCCTAAGAATATAAACATTTCAGTTAATTGGATTATAAATGAAGCTGCACTACTAGATAATAAAGCTTTGAGCTTGTGAGTAGGGGCAAGGGTTATTCTAGCAGCATGTGGGCTTAGATTTGCTTGGATGTAATTAATTTCTTCTAGTCCAAAGAAACTACCATAAAAACTAGTCATAGCAAGTAGAGCATAAAAGTAAGTGAGGACTACATTTATTGGATTTTTGCTAATTGGATTTTCTACAGTGTATATGGTTCTGTTTGATATATCAGTAGCTATATCTTTTATAGCATTTGGATTTTGTGATATTATCCTTTCTACAGACTTAGCTGTTTGGTTATATTCATCTAGTAAAGCCGTGAATCCTGGATTAGCAGATGAGTCTACTAGAGCAATATTTATTGGGTCAAAACTAGATTGACTACTAAGGTTGCCAAATGCCATATTAAAGAATGTAGAAAGCGCAATAGGAAATAGTAGAGTCCAAAATATCATGGATTTGCTTCTTATCATTATTTTTAGTCTATATATGAATAAATGAGTAAACATATCTGCCTCCTGTTTTTATGGGATATATTTTTTTAGAAATTATTCACATAGAATTTATCACAACTCCTAATTCTATTTTAGTGTTAGTCATGAATATTTATAAGTGTCATGCATCACTGCTTTATATGACAAATGTAATATAGGATGATAAACTATACTAGTATAAAGGAGGGCAGATATGCAAAGAGCAGATATGTTTGATAAAGTATTGTTGTTTTTGATCGGTTTGATTATGTATGGATTGTTTTCAGGAAATAATATGGAAGTGGTACCTGCTATAATATCTGTTATTGCCATAGGACTAGCTACTTATTTTGAAAATAGCAAAGTAAATATTACTATTCTAATTATTTATTTAGGTCTAGGATATTTAATACCTCCGTTACTTTATTTTATGCCTACTTTATTATATACAGTTTATGAAAAAGAATATTCCTTTTTGATTTTATTTGCATACTTACCATTTTGTTTTGAAAGTACTCATAAAGCAGATTTGCTTGTTTTTATATTCTTTTTTGGAATTTTGGCAGTTTGGCAAAAACATAGAATGATAGATTTATATAGATTAAAAAAAACTCATTATGAATTACAGGATAATAAGAGAAAGTTAGAAAGAGATAGTGATTTACAAAGGAAAATTCTTTTGGAAAAACAAGACGAAGAAACTCACAATGCAACATTAAATGAGAGAAATCGTATAGCTAGAGAGATACATGATAATGTAGGCCACCAATTATCTAGTGCAATTCTTCAATTAGGGGCACTTAGAATAGTAGACAGTGAGAGCAAACCACTTATTACTTTAGAAAAAACACTTAATCTTGCTATGGATAATATAAGGCAAAGCGTACACAATCTTTATGATACTTCTATTGATTTATATTTGCAGTTAAAAATGCTCACGGAGAGTTTTGAATTTTGTGAGATTGTCCTTGACTACAATGTAGAAGAAATATATAATTCTCAAATTAAATATGCAATTATAGCTATAGTTAAAGAAGCTCTCTCAAATATTATCAAGCATTCTAATGCAACTAGAGTTGATGTAAGTATGATAGAGCATCCAGCATTTTATCAATTAATTATACATGACAATGGAAGTAAGCTGTGCATCGGTGATACAGATGGAATCGGATAAGGATGTAGAGGTAGTTGCAATAGGTCATGATGGACAAATGGCAGTAGAATTATATAAAAAGCATTTACCTGATATACTACTGATGGATATTCGTATGCCTAAGATTGATGGAGTAGAGGCAGGAGAACTAATTATTAAAAAGTTTTCTGATGCAAGGATTCTATATTTAACTACTTTTCTAGACGATGAATATATTGTTAAGGCATTAAAATTAGGAGCTAAAGGATACATTTTAAAACAAAATTACAAGAGCATCTTACCGACATTGAACTTAGTATATCTAGGTCAAAATGTGTATGGGGATGAGATAATGAGCAAAGTTCCTGTTGCTCTTAGTACTGAGAGTAGTAGATTTGAGGAACTGGATTTATCTGATAGAGAAAAGCAAATCATATCTGAGGTAGCAGAAGGACTTTCTAATAAAGAAATATCTGAAAAGTTATTTTTAAGTGAAGGAACGGTTAGAAATTATATCAGTACTATACTAGAAAAACTAGAATTAAGAGATAGAACTCAGCTAGCAATTTTTTATTATAAAAATTGTAAATAAATGTGTAGCTTTGTATTATATGAAATAGTAATAGATTTTATATTAATATAGAGAATGAAATAGTGTATAAAGATAATCTAGTATTTATTTGCTAAATTCATGTATAATTAGAGTAAGTAAGCTTTGAAAGGAACTAAGATATGAGGGAAATTTTATCAAATAAAATAATAAGGAAGCTAGTACTGCTATTTGCAGATGCGGCGCTAGTAAATCTAGCTGCACTACTTGCCCTAGAGATTAGGTTTGATTTTAATATTACAGGAAGCAATATAGAATATAAGATTGCTTTTATAGACCATTTTGTTATTTATACAGGGATTGTGCTAGTGATATTTTACTTATTTGGACTTTATAGAAGCTTATGGAGATATGCAAGCATTAATGAAATGATGTCGATTGCACTATCTGCTTTTTGGTCTAATATAGCAATATATATTACTTTTTTACTGCTTGATGTAAATATGCCTAGAAGCTTTTACATAATAAATATTTTTACTATGGCTGCATTTGTTGGTGGACTTAGATTTTCGTATAGAGTGCTTAGACGTATAGAAGTGGGAAAATTGCAGACCAATAAACTAAATAGGCCTCTGTCAAAGGTACTTATTATAGGAGCGGGAGAAGCAGGCGTTATGACTGCGAAAGAACTTCTTAGAACTCCTGATATGAATAAGGTTTTAGTTGGATTTGTAGATGATGATTCAAACAAAATAGGAAAAAAAATAAATGGTGTCCCTATTGTAGCTGATATAAGCTCGGGAGTGAAATTTTTAGATGATGTAGATGAGATTATTTTAGCGATGCCTTCTATCACTAATAAAAGAAGAAAAGAAATTATAGAAATATATAAAGACTCTGGTGTGAAGATGAAGATTCTTCCAGGGATATACGAGCTGATAGACGGACAAGTAGATATCAAAAAAATTAGAGATGTGGATATTGAGGATTTATTGGGTAGAGATTCTATAGCTCTTGATAATACTAAAATAGGGGAAGATATAAAAAACAAAACAGTTATAGTAACTGGAGGGGGAGGCTCTATAGGCTCGGAGCTATGTAGACAGATAGCAGGCTTTTCTCCAAAGCTACTTATTATATTCGATATATATGAAAACTCAGCATATGATATCCAAAACGAGCTTAAGTCTAAATATCCTACACTTCCCCTAAAAGTGCTTATAGGCTCTGTAAGGGATGTAAATAGACTAGATGAGATTTTTTTGAAATACAGGCCACAGCTAGTATTTCATGCGGCAGCTCATAAGCATGTACCACTTATGGAAGATAGCCCTTTTGAAGCTATCAAGAACAATACAGTAGGAACTAAGAATGTTTCTGAAATAGCTGGAAAATATGAAGTTCAAAGATTTGTACTAATTTCAACTGATAAAGCTGTCAACCCTACAAATATAATGGGAGCTAGTAAAAGACTTGCTGAGCTAGTCATTCAAGATATGAACAAGAAATATTCAACTGAGTATGTAGCAGTTAGATTTGGAAATGTTCTAGGAAGCAATGGAAGTGTTATTCCGTTATTTAAAAAGCAGATTGAAAAAGGTGGACCTATTACTGTAACTCATCCTGACATCATAAGATATTTTATGACTATTCCAGAAGCAGTTCAATTAGTGCTTCAAGCTGGCTCTATGGCCAAGGGTGGAGAAATATTTATTCTGGATATGGGAGAGCCAGTTAAGATAGTTGATTTAGCAGAGGATTTAATTAGGCTGTCTGGATTTGAGCCTTATGAGGATATAAATATAGAATTTACTGGGCTTAGACCTGGAGAAAAATTATTTGAAGAGTTACTTCTTGCAGAAGAAGGTCTACTAGATACAAAACATGAAAAGATATTTGTGGGCAAGCCTTTTGATAAGGATGAAGATTTTACTAGAAAAAGCCTAGAGGGAATTATAGAATCTGCATTTGATGGAAACTACATGGAGCTAGAGCAAAGAATTAAATTTTTGATTCCAAGTTATAGAGAAAAGTTAGAGAAAAAGAAAACAAAAGAAAGTATAAGTTAGATACTTTTTATTAAGGGCCAAAATGATTTTGTTTTTTTCTTATGTTATAAAATTGTAATACAATTTTAGTTTTTTTTGATGAAAGATAGGGTATAACTAAATAGAAAGCCTTTTGGCTAAAAATAAAAAGGAGGAAAAGGGATAATGAAAAAACTTTTATCTTTAATTACAGTTATGGCTATGCTTTTAACACTGATACCTTTTCAATCAACATTTGCTGCTACGCCTGCTAGTAAAGTAAGAGTAAGTGATAAGGTGTGGGTTGGTAATATGGAGTCACAGCATGGAGCTTTAGTTACGTTTACGGAGGATAGTAATAATGCCTGGGAAGATACTAAAGATTTAACACTTAGACTTCCAGATGGAGTATCATGGAGTAAATACACTAGAATCAATGCTAGGTTAATTGACATGGAAGATGTTGATGGTAGAGATTTGACTATTAAATTAGCAAATACAAAGAATATTGATAGAATAGTGCTAGACCCATATTTTGATATTGAAAGAAGTACAGAAAAAGGTGATTTAGTTCTTAGAGTTTATAGAGGAGATGTGGCTGATTCTGATAAGGAATTAGTAGTTGCAGAAATAAAAGACTATGGTGCTAAGTTAAGCAACTCAGATATTGAAGAGTTTAATTTTATTAAGCCGGGAAGTAAGGAAATAATTGTTTATTTAGAAGAGTTTATAGACGGTTCTTTAGTTGAAACTCAAACTTATGATTTAGAACTTGAAAATGCTGAGATAGATAAAGACAAAGGTATTGAGATTAAGAAATTGGTAGGGGATAAAAACCTAACCGCCACCATGAAGGCAGATTATGTTCAGTTAAATGTAGATAAGACTCAAGGAAAAGGAAGATGGCAACTTAAATTTACTATTACACCTGATAAAGAATACCAAGGAGATATAAATCTTAATTTAGATGGAAGAGATATAGAAGACAGTATAACTCTTGCTAGTGTTTTAAAAAACGTAGATATGATGACAGGTACAGCTACTAATATAGGGCTTGGATATCAAGATCAAGATGTAGCTAGTATAGAAGTAAATGAAATGCAAAGAGGAGCTCTTTTAAAAGGAAAATATACTATAGCTATTAGCCCAGAATATAAGGGTCTAGTATTTACTGATGCAAAGCTTAATGTAACTGAAGGAAATATAGATGTAGATGATTTTGAATATAGAGATGGAAAGTTTGTATTTGAAGTAAAATCTGAATCTACAAGAGCATCTAAAATAGTAATCGATAATATAAAGGTGACTGTTGATCAATTTGGATATTTAGGTGATTATAAGGGTGAATTTGTTTTTAATCATGGTCAAGCAGATCAAATTAAAATAGATGAAGAAGTATTATTTTCAGCTACAGGATCTAGACCTTCAGAAGGTGAAGCTAAATATGTGGGACAATTTATAATTGGAAATCCAAATTTTATTATTACTACAAATGGAATAAATAGAGTAGAGACTTTTGATGCAGCTCCATATATTCAAAATGAAAGAACCATGATGTCTGTAAAAGCAGCTGGAGTAGCACTTGATGCTAAGGTAAGTTATGATGCAGATGAAAAAATGGTCACAGTTGAATCTGGAGATACAAAAGCAACTATGGTAATTGGTAGCAAGATTCTAACTATAAATGGTGAAGAAAAGGAAATGGATACAGCGGCTGTAATTAACAATAATAGAACATTTATCCCTCTAGCTTTCTTAGCAGATGTATTTGATGCTGAACTTAAGTGGGATAATCTTACAAAAACAGTGACTTTAATGAAAAATTAACAATTATGTAAAAATTAATTTTAAATAGTATAAAGGCGCTTGGAACTTAACATTTAGTTCTAAGCGCCTTATTGTTTTATTAAGAGTAATTCTTAAGATGAAATATATTTCAGTTTATACTATAATAATAGTACAGGAATAAAAAGAAGGAGACATAAGATGAAGAAAATATATAAAACTTTAGTCCTTATACTACTTGTAGTCCTAACAACAGCAGTAGCTACATTTTTTATAAGTAATAAATTTTATGAGCAAGAGCAATTTTCAGCCTCAGGAGTTTTAGAACAAGTTAAGGATATTTCTGAATTGAATACTGTAGAGATGTATTTTAATGAAATTATAGATTTTAAAAATGCTAAACTATTCAACAACTTCCAAATACCTTTTACTGAGAAATCATTTATTTTTACTGTAAAAAGCAAAGTGAAAGCGGGAGTCGATCTTAGCAGTATTGAGCAAGGAGATATCACTATTTCTGGAAAGAGCTTGATTATTAAGCTACCTAATCCAAAGATTACATCAAAGGAAATACTGTCGTATAAGGTTTATGATGAAAAGAATGGATTATTTAACGAGGTAACTACAGAAGATACCTTAAAAGCACTT
>CAZFTH010000042.1:0-10891 GCA_964521745.1 uncultured Peptostreptococcaceae bacterium | reverse complement strand
GAAAACTATAAGAAGCGTTCTATAGAATCGTTAGAGCAAGAAATAATACAGTTAGTACTGGCGTCAGTCGAGAAAATAACACGAAAGATTCTAGATGAAAATGACGATATAATACTAGGAATTATAAAAAATGCAATTGAAACTATGACTTTTAGAGACTATCTTATAATAACGGTTTCTAAAACTGATTTTGAAATAGTTGAATTTGCTAAAAATAAGATTTTAGCGACATATCCAGGAATAAGTAAAATTGAGATTAAAACTGCAGATAATTTTAATAAAGGAGATGTAGAAATTGAAAGTGATTCAGGTAGCCTAAATCCATCGGTTTCACATCAAATTAAAAAAATAATTGCAGAATTTAGTAAATTGATAATAAGTAGTGATAACCTATGATGATAAATTTAAAAAAATACCATGAAAAGTTAAATGACATATCTCTATATCAATACAAGGGCAAAGTGTCTAGGGTTATAGGACTGACCATAGAATCAAGAGGTCCTGCGGTGAGACTAGGAGAAACTTGTAACATTTACCCAATAAAATCTAAAGAACCTGTACTTGCTGAGGTCGTGGGCTTCAAAGAAGATACTGTATTGTTAATGCCGCTAGGTGAAATGGAAGGTATTGGTCCTGGTTCTATGGTTGTTGCTACTGGAAATACTTTAGAAGTAAATGTGGGTCAGCAGCTACTAGGAAGAATATTAGATGGAATGGGTAATCCCATTGATGATTTAGAACTTCCATCTCTTAGTTATTCTTACCCAGTGAATAATCAGCCTCCTAATCCACTTTCAAGAACTAAGATAATGGAGCCTCTTCCATTAGGAGTAAAAGCCATAGATGGATTTTTGACTTGTGGTAGAGGACAAAGAATAGGTATTTTTGCTGGTTCAGGAGTTGGTAAATCAACTTTATTAGGCATGATAGCGAGAAATACCCTGGCTGATATAAATGTAATAGCATTAATTGGAGAGCGTGGTAGAGAAGTTAAAGAATTTATAGATAATGATCTTGAAGAAGAAGGTTTAAAAAAATCAGTGGTTATAGTTGTAACATCAGATCAACCTCCCCTGGTAAGAATGAAGGGAGCACTACTTGCTACATCTATTGCAGAGTATTTTAGAGATTGTGGCAAAAATGTAGTATTGATGATGGATTCGTTAACTAGATTTTCGATGGCTCAAAGAGAAGTAGGACTTGCTATAGGAGAACCACCAGTTACCAAGGGTTACACGCCATCAGTATTCGCAGTACTACCAAAACTTCTTGAAAGGGCAGGAAACTCAAGTAAAGGTTCCATAACAGGCTTATATACTGTTTTGGTTGATGGAGATGATATGAATGAACCAATAGCAGATGCTGTTAGGGGGATACTAGACGGACATATTGTTTTATCTAGAAACTTAGCAAACAAAAACCATTATCCTGCTATTGATGTACTAGCAAGTGTAAGTAGGGTAATGCCTAATATAGTAGACAAAGAACATTTGAATCTAGTAGGACAAATAAAAGATTTAATGGCAACTTATAGAGACTCTGAAGACTTGATTAATATAGGAGCTTATATAAAAGGCACAAACAAAAAAGTAGATATGGCAATAGAAAAAATAGATCAAATAAATGATTTTCTAAAGCAAGGAGTGCATGACAGATTATCATTTGATGAAATCCTTCTACTATTAAATGATATTTTGGAATAGCAGGTGATTTTATATGGCTTTTAAGTTTAAGCTTCAAAGAATTCTAGATTTAAAAATCAAACAAGAAGATGAAAAAAAGAATCAAATTGCAGTTTTGATTAACTCAATAAAAGATAAAGAAGAGGAACTCGAAAAAGTTTTAAGTGAAAAAAAAGAAAAAGAAGTAAGTCTTAATATGGATAGTAAGAAGGGCATTTCAATACTAGAAATAAGAAATATTAATCAATACTTACTTTTTCTTGATAAAAAAATTAATACAATTAATTTTGAGATTAGTTCATTAGAATCTAATTTAAAACAAAAGAGACAAGAGTACTTAGAACTGCAAAAAGATAGAAAAACATTTGAGAAATTAAAAGAAAAAGATTACGAAAAATATCTTTATAATGAAAAAAAAGAAGAAGAAAAAATGATAGATCAGATTGTAACATTTAACAAAAATAACACTAAATAGGAGGCTGACTTTGTGAGTGAAGAAGCAATAGTGCAAGATGATTTTACAACTAAAGAATCCAAATTTGGAGCATTAAAAACAGCTATTCTAGTGGTGTTAGGACTTTTGATAATTGGGCTTGTATCATCTACTATATTGTATTTTACAAATAGTGGTGTTAAAAGTAATATTGATAGTTTTGCAAAAAAAACTGGACTTTTTCAAAAAAATGCAGACAATGAAACTCAAATTGACACAAGAATAAAAGAATTATCTTCTTATTATCTTTCACTTGATATACCAAGGTCTGCTGATAAATTATTTGCTCTAAAACAAGAAGATAAAAAATTATATGAGGAATTATTTTCCTATATGATAGGAGAAAATTCTATAAAAGCTACAAAAATCAGAGATGAAATAAAATTAAAAGAAGCAAAGGATAATACCCTGCAAAGGGAATATGAATTAATGCAAACTGAAATTGACACGCAAAGAGGTGCTGATTCTACGCACTATACATCATTGGGTATAAGAGGAGCTATAAATGCAATAGAAGATTCACTTACCTATAGTATGGATTTTGGCTCTATTGCAAAGACATTGGAAACTATGCAGCCAAACTTTATTGCCAAGCTGCTTTATTATATGAATCCAAGTTACTCATCAGAACTTGAACTTTCCTTTAGCAATGAGTTTTATGAAACAGTGAGAAAAGAAAAAGAAAAGTATAGTGAATTTATAAGAAGTAATACATCTAAATCCCAAGTATACAACAAAATGGACACTGTTTTAGCAGCTGACAAACTTCAAGATTCAGCTGAGTTTAATTTGGATGATTTAGGATTGATTTTTTCAAAACTCGATTATTTAAAAAGTGCTGAAATACTTAATGAATTTGATGATGATGCTTATGTTGCTCAAGTATTAGAAAGTATAAAAAATTACGAAGATATGGAATCGGATTTTGAGGGGAGTTTATCAATTGTTGTAGCTGATGCCGTAAGAGTTTTGGAAGAATATGAAAGAGATGTTACAAATCTTAGAAAGGCATATGAAAAAATGCAAGCTGTAGATTTAGCAGATATTGTCGATACAATGACTAACCAAAATCCTTCCTATAAAGAGTATGTAATTGATGACGTGAGAAAATTTAGGATAACTGAGCAAGATATGTTAGTTGAAGTGTTAAAGCAAACTAAACCCAAAGTTGTATCTGATTTACTCGCAGAATTGAAAAACACTGACAGAATAAGTAAAGCGGCATTATTAAGTAGGGAACTTGGAATTCCAAATCCATAAAAAAAAGGAGGTCACTTAATGAATAAAGTTGATACGGTATCTTTAGTAAATATGATTTTACCAAAGCCAGATGTTTCAAAAACTTCATGGGGGGAATCAGCTTTTAAAGATATTTTCTCTATGAACAATTCTAATAATAAAAACAAACAGACTACTAATGATGTATACAAAAGCAAAGTAAAGGAAGATGAATCCTATACTGATAAGTCAAAAGTAAAGTATTCAAAAGCAGAAAGTGTTACTGAATCTAAAGATTCTAAATCTAAAGTTACAAGAGAAGAATCAGGTACTGAGGGTAAAGTCGATAAAGGATTAGAAACTGAAAATATTAAAACTAATGAGAATCCAACTAAAAAAGAAAGCTTAGAAACTAGTAAAGTTGATTCTGTAGAGCAAAAGGAAACTCAGACGGATGGAGTAAAGGTACAATCTGATGATGCTTTAAAACAAATAAATGACTTGATTGTAAATCTAATTAATGTAGATTTGAATCCAGAACAATCAAAAAAACTTGAACAAGCTATAAATTTACTTCCAAGTGAAATTAAAGCATTAGTCCAAGAAAATCCAAAGTTAGCATTAGATTTTTTGAAAGACAATTTGGGATTTGTAGCTAAAAGCGTTGATTTACCTATAGAACAATTAAAAAATATTGAGCAAAATATTAATTCTATGCTTGAAGTGCTAGATTCTAATGAAGGAGTAACTTTAGAGAAATTAGTTGATATACAAAAAATACAAAATTTAAATCTAAACAATAAAATTGAGCCTCAAAAGGATATAGTACGTGGAAATATAGATGATATTAATTTTGAAATAAGTTCTCTTAGGCTAGAATCAAATAAACAAGGACAGCAAAATCCAATGCCATCAAATGCTTTTGCTGAAAAGCAAAGTGAATTTCTTGAGTTCACTCAATCTGATAAAAATCAGGCTTTTGACTTGGCAGGGAGCAAAGTGTTTTCAAATAGTATTCTTTTGAATGCAAGCAAAAAAGTAGATATCAAACCCAATCAGTTTATGCAGATGATTTCAAAAATAGCAGATGAAATAAGGCTTAATGTAGTGAAGAATAAAAATGAAATGACTATAAAATTACAGCCAGAAACACTTGGAAAATTAACAGTAAAAATAAGTTCTGAAAATGGAATATTAAATGCTTCCTTCTTTGCAGAAAATGATAAAGCAAAAGCTATAATTGAAAATCATATGGTGGAATTAAAAAACACTCTAGAAAAACAAGGCATACAGGTAGAAAATTTATCTGTTTCAGTGGATCAAAATCAAGATGAACTTTCTAAGCATAGAAACATAATGGAAGCTCAAAAGTATAACAAGGCTCAAATTAATATAGCGGATTTTGAACTATTAGATGATGTTGATTTAGATAACCCATATGTTCTTGATGACATGTTTACAGAGTTAATTTAGGAGGTTGTTAATATGAGTACAAGTACGACAAATAGTGTAAATCCCACCCCAATAACAAATACAGGTACAGAGAAAGATTACACAAGACAAGTGAATTCTGAACTTGGAAAAGATGCATTTTTAAGATTACTGACAACTCAACTTAGCCATCAAGATCCACTTAACCCAACTGATGACAAGGAATTCCTAAGTCAAATGGCTAGTTTTTCTTCTTTAGAACAAATGCAAAATCTAAATGCTAGTTTTACTGGTCTAGATAAAACTATGCAAGAAACACAAAAAGCTTTGTTTGATACAATTAAAATGTTTAATAACAATTATGTGGACGGACACAAAGAGTTAGTTAGCAAAATAGAAGAACTATCTCAAGCGATTCAAGAACTAAAGAAAAATGATTAATTGCTTATATATAAGGATATAAAGAGGAGGAATAGCTTATGATGAGATCAATGAACTCGGCGGTATCAGCTCTTAGAAACCACCAGCTGAGAATGGACGTTATCGGTAATAATATAGCAAATGTTAACACAATAGGATATAAATCAAGTAGAGTTACATTTAAAGATTCTCTTAGCCAAATGCTAAGAGGGGCAAGTGGTCCAGATGATAATAGGGGAGGAACAAACCCTCAACAAGTAGGACTGGGTATGGATTTATCTTCTATAGACACGGTATTTAGTACAGGAGTTCCAGATAGAACAGATAGAGGTCTAGACGCTATGGTAAATGGAGAAGGTTTCTTTATGGTATCAGCAGATGGTACAGATAATGGAATGTACTATACAAGAGCTGGAAACTTTGATATCGATGAAGATGGAAACCTTGTAAATGCAGATGGGCTTAGGGTATTAGGCTATAAAGCTGATGACAAAGGAGAAGTAGGTACTGAAATAGGTGGAATAATTGTTCCTTTAGCTGATAGCATACCTCCTAAACCTACTGAAAATGTTGTTATGGAAGGAAATTTAGATGCAAGAACTGCTGATGGAGAAGAAGGAAGAACTACAGAAATTACTGTTACTGATTCTCTAGGAACAAGTCATAAAATTAGTTTAGCTTTTACAAAAGTTGGAGAAAATCAGTGGGAATTCACTCCGATAGCTGTGAATGGAGGCGCTGTGACGTTTGATCCTGCTAGTGATATTTCGATTGAATTTGATTCTGAGGGACAATTTGTATCTGTAGATTCTAACACAGATGGTATACTTTCTATGGAAATTACTGGTTTAGGAACTGGAGCGACAGAACCACTAGAATTTGATGTTGATTTATCTTCTCTAACTCAATATGGCTCTGAATCAAATGCTCTTATGCGTTCTCAAGATGGTTCTCCTGTAGGAGTTCTTACTTCGTATGCCATAGGTCAAAAAGGAGAAGTTGAGGGAGTGTTTTCAAATGGTAGAACTAAAATACTAGGTCAAATAGCTACTTCGATTTTTGCAAACCCAGCTGGACTTGTAAAGATGGGAGGAAACCTTTATAGAAGCTCAGCTAACTCTGGAGACGCTCAGGTAAATAAACCAGGAAATGGTGGAAATGGTGGACTTCAGCCGGGAGCCTTAGAAATGTCTAATGTAGATTTGGGTAAAGAATTTACAAATATGATAGTAACTCAAAGGGGATTCCAAGCAAATTCTCGTATCATATCAACTACTGACCAAATGCTTGAAGAACTAGTTAATCTTAAGCGCTAAGGGAGGTACTTATGATAAAAGTATCTAGGTTAAATGGTGAAAATTATGTTTTAAACTGTACATTAATTGAAACTGTGGAAGCTAATCCAGATACAGTTATATCCTTAACGACAGGCCATAAACTTGTCGTTAGGGAATCAGTTGATGAAGTGATAGATAAAGTAATTAATTTTAATGCGAAAGTAAATGCAGCAATTAAAGTCATTCAAAGTGAGGTGTAGACCTTGGATTTATCCACTATTATTGGTATAGTTTCAGGTTTAATATTAATTGTAATTGCAATATTATTAAATGGAAACCTAGGGGCATTCGTTGATCCAGCTTCAATTATGATAGTTTTAGGGGGTACCTTAGCAGCTACTTTAGTTGCATTTCCTATCCCACAAGTAAAAGATATTATTAAATTAACACAAAAAACATTTGCTAACAGGGATACTAATCCTGGAAAAATTATTAATGATATAATAACTTTAGCAAATAAAGCTAGAAAAGAAGGACTTTTATCTCTTGAGGAAGCGACAGAATCGCTAGAAGATGAATTTCTAAAAAAAGGATTAATGCTAGTAGTAGATGGTACTGACCCAGAACTAGTTAGAAATCTTCTAGAGACGGAGCTAGACTTTATAGAGCAGCGTCATAAAGCGGGCCAGGGTTTATTTGAATCAATGGCAACTGCAGCTCCGGGATTTGGTATGATAGGAACACTTATTGGACTTATAAATATGCTTGGAAGTTTAGATGACCCTACAACTATCGGACCTTCGATGGCAGTAGCTCTTATTACTACCCTTTATGGTTCCTTGTTTGCAAACTTATTCTTTTCTCCTATGGCCAACAAGCTTAAAGTGAAAAGTGGGGAAGAAATATTAGAAAGAGAAATAATGGTTGAGGGTCTTTTATCGATTCAAGCTGGAGAAAATCCTAGAATTATAGAAGAAAAGCTAAAAGCATTTTTACCACCTTCTATGAGAACAGGGATTGGAGAAGGAAATGGAGGAGAAGATTAATGGCTAAGAAACAAAAGCCAGAAGAATGCAAACAAAAGGTAGCTGAATACATGCTGACCTATGGGGACATGATGACCTTGCTTCTTTGTTTCTTTGTTTTGTTATTTTCTTTTTCATCTATAGACGCAAAAAAATTTGAAGCTATAATACAGTCTTTTAGTGGAGCACTAGGTGTACTTGATGGAGGGACAACAGTTCAAGATTCGCCGATGTTAGATAGCGGTTTAATGGATGAAAATACTTCTAGTGAGGTATTAGAAATGCAGAATTTTCAAAAGCTTGAAGAAACTATTCAAGAGTACTTAGATGAAAATCAATTATCAGAAAATATAACCGTCTTAGAAGAAGATGCTGGGCTTTTGCTCAGGTTTCAAGATAGTATATTATTTGATTCCGGTAGTGCTGTTTTAAAACAAGATTCTCTTGAAATAATGAGTTATATTGCACAACTTCTTAATGCAGAGGATTTTAAAGATAAATTTATCAGTATTGAAGGTCATACAGATGATGTTCCGATTAATAGCCCTATGTATCCTTCGAACTGGGAACTATCAGTTGGTAGATCTAGTAATGTAGTAAGGTTTCTAGTTGAAAATAATAATATGGACCCTAAAAGAATCTCTGCTTCTGGATATAGTGAGTATCACCCTGTAGCACCAAATGATACAGCCCAAAATAGAGCCAAGAACAGAAGAGTTGACATTCTAATACTAAAAACAGTACATTACAAAGATTCTTCAAAAACTCAATAAATTTTCTTGGGAGGTGAACTAATGGACAATAAAAAACTTGCAATTTTTTCAATAGCTGTATTTGTAGTATCTGTTTTGGTTTTTGCTACAACTTTATATTTAGTATTTTTTAAAGCTCCAGCGTCTAGTGAAAGTGCTCCTAAGAAGATTGATACATATAAATATGATTTAGGAGATTTTTCAACAAATATAGGAAGTTCAGGAAGATATTTTAAAGGTAAAATTGTAATAGAAACTACTAGTAAAAAAACGCCAGAACTTATAGAAAAGAATGTAGAGCCAATCAGAGATTATATTTTGACAGTATTTATTTCTCAAGATATTAAAACTATGATGAGTGAAGATGGTATTGATAATATTAAAAAAGATATTTCAAAAAAAGTTGCTGAAATAATTGGAACTGATGATATAAGCAATATATATTTTACAGATTATATTATACAGTAAGAGAGGTGAGGACATTTGGCTGATATATTATCTCAAAGTGAAATAGACTCCTTACTTTCGGCGCTGAATTCAGGTGAAATTGACGCTTCTGATATTAAGGAAGAAACCAAAGAAAGCAAAATTAAAAAGTATGATTTTAAAAGCCCAAAAAAATTAGCTAAAGATCAGCTAAAGACCCTCCACATGATTCACGAAAATTTCTCTAGAACATTAAACACATATTTATCAGGGTATTTACGAACTATAACAACGATAGACGTGATTTCAGTAGAAGAGCTTTCGTATTATGAATTTAACAATTCTATATCTAATCCGGCACTTATTTCAGTTATAGATTTTATGCCTTTGCCAGGTCAAATTATATTTGAGATGTCAAATAGATTAGCTTTTACAATGATAGATAGAATTTTAGGAGGAAATGGGAAGTACGAATCAGAAAGTAGACCATTTACAGAGATAGAAACAACAATACTCAATAAAATGATGACCAATGTCTCGAGGTTATTAATAGAACCATGGGAAAATGTAATAGAATTAGATCCAGAGCTAGATAAGATAGAGACAAATTCTCAATTTGCTCAGATAGTATCTTCTAATGAAACTGTAGCTTTAATTACTCTTAGGGCGAATATTGGAGAGATAGAAGGTCTGATGAATATTTGTATGCCTCACATAGTCTTAGAACCAATATTGCCGAATCTTTCTACTAAATTTTGGTTTTCTACTGTCAAAAAAGAGCTTAATGAGGATGACAAAGAGTATTTAGAAACTAGAGTAAAAAGAGCTAATATAGATATAGATGCTATTGTTGGAGATACATATATCACAGTGGAAGAATTTATATATCTTCAAGAAGGTGATGTAATTAAACTTTCTAGAAAAATTGATGAAGATTTAGAATTACACGTTGAAGGAAGAACTAAATATCTTGGAAGACCAGGTACACTCAAGAATAATATGGCATTTAAGATTACAAAAGTGGTAGAAAAGGGTGATGAAGACTATGATGAATGACATGCTTTCTCAAGAAGAGATTGATGCTCTAATGAGTGGTGCAAGCTCTGAGAGTAATGAACCAAAAAATGATAGCTTAAATGATATGGAAATAGATGCAATAGGGGAAATTGGTAATATAAGCATGGGAACTGCTGCCACAACTTTATTCACTCTTTTGGGCCATAAAGTTCAGATAACTACACCAAGAGTAGAAGAAACAACAATTGGAGCTATAGCTAGCAGTTACCCCTTACCTTTTATAGCAGTTCAAGTTAATTACAGAATTGGTATAGAGGGGATGAATTTACTAATACTAAAAGAAGATGATGTCAAGATTATTACATCACTTATGCTAGGTGGAGATGGAAAATCTGATATACCTGAAGAATTAAATGAAATACATCTTAGTGCAATAAGTGAGGCTATGAATCAAATGATAGGTTCATCCTCAACTTCATTATCTGAAATGCTTGCAAAAAAAATAGATATAACTCCGCCAATTGTGTCAAAGGTCAATTTCTCTGATAACCAACTAGACCCTGAATTATTATCAGCGGATGAGTCTATCATCTGTATATCGTTTAGAATGACTGTTGGAGATTTAATTGATAGTACAATAATGCAAATATTGCCAATAGATTTTGCAAGAGCGCTTGTAAATAGAATGCTTTATGGTCAGTCAGACGAGGAAGAAGTAACTAAAGAAAATGAACCTGAACCAACTGTAAAAGTTGAAGAGCCTTCTGTTTCTCAAAGTAAAAATAATGATATAGAAGAAGATTTACAAGAAGTAGAAGATGATGATTATTATTATGAAGAAGAAGATGATGATTATTATGAGAATGAAAAGCCACAAAAAAAGCAAAAAAATGTTAAAGTTAAACCTGCATCTTTTGCAAGTTTTGATGCTCCACCAAAACGCCCGGCTAATTTACCGGAAAACATTGATTTAATAAAGGATGTTTTAATGAAAGTAACGGTAGAATTAGGAAGAACTACAAAGCCAATTGATGATATTCTTCAATTTACACCGGGAAGTATATTAGAATTAGATAGACTTGTAGGAGAACCTCTTGATATAATGGTAAATGGAAAGAAAATTGCTAAAGGCGAAGTTGTTGTAATTGAT
>CAZFTH010000041.1:0-11073 GCA_964521745.1 uncultured Peptostreptococcaceae bacterium | reverse complement strand
TGCAGCAGAGAGTTGAGATATTAAAAGCTTTGTATAGAGGGGCAGAAATATTGATACTAGATGAACCAACTGCAGTATTGACTCCTCAAGAAATAAAAGAACTAATAGAAATTATAAGAAACCTTACAAAAGAAGGTAAAACAATTATTTTAATAACTCATAAACTAAAAGAGATAAAAGAAGCAGCTGATTACTGTACTATAATTAGAAGAGGTAAAAAAATAGATACGGTAGATGTTTCTCAAACTGATGAGAATAAACTTGCATCAATGATGGTTGGAAGAGAAGTAACATTTAAAGTTGACAAAAATGACGCTACTTATGGAGATACCGTTTTAAAAATAGAAGGAATAAAAGCTAAAGATAACAGAGGATTATATGCGCTTAATGGACTTGACCTAGAAGTAAGACGTGGAGAAATTTTAGGAATAGCTGGAGTTGATGGCAATGGACAATCTGAACTGGTAGAAGTAATAACAGGGCTTAAAAAAGCTGAAAGCGGATCTGTTATGATTAATGGAAAAGAAATAGTTAATTCTACTCCTAGAAATATAATGGATTCCGGAATTTCAAATATACCAGAGGATAGACAAAAACATGGACTTGTTTTAGATTTTACTGTATCAGAAAATATGATACTTCAAAATTATAAAAAGGAAAGATTTTCAAAAAATGGAAAACTTATAGATTCTAATATAAAGCAATTTGCAAATGAACTTATTAATAGATTTGATGTTAGACCACAAAATAATACTTTAAAAGCAAGGGCTTTATCTGGTGGAAATCAGCAGAAGGTAATAATTGCAAGGGAAGTAACAAATGACCCAGATTTGTTGATTGCAACTCAACCAACTAGAGGTTTAGATGTAGGGGCTATTGAGTTTGTTCATAAATCTCTTATCGAACAAAGAGATAAAGGAAAAGGCGTTTTATTAGTTTCGTTTGAGTTAGATGAAATTATGAGTGTTTCTGATAGAATAGCTGTAATTTATGAAGGGAAAATAGTTGGAATTATTGATGCAAAAGAAGCCGAGGAAAATCAACTTGGATTAATGATGGCAGGAGGAACAAAATGATGAAAAAGTTTAAGCTAAATGAGCAACTTCTTTATACTATACTGTCTATCTTTCTTGGTTTTTTAGTTGGAGCAGTAATTCTTATAATAGCTGGATTTAATCCAATAGAAGCTTATAGCGTTATGATTAAAGGAATTGTTGGGAAACCAAGATTTATAGCATGGACTATAGTATATGCAACTCCGCTTATACTTACAGGCTTGTCAGTTGCATTTGCTTTTAGAACTGGTTTATTTAATATTGGAGCTGAGGGTCAGTATATTGTAGGCTCTATGGTTGCAGTACTAGTTGGATATTTTTTTGATGGACCAGCTTTTATTCATATTCCATTAGCAATTATAGCTGGTTGTTTAGCAGGAGCACTTTGGGCTGCGATTGCAGGGCTTCTTAAAGCAAAATTTGGAATTAATGAGGTAATTTCAACAATAATGTTAAACTGGATAGCTCTTTATTTATCAAACTTTGTTACTATAATAGATGGATTTAGGCTTCCAAATAGCGAAGCCTCTTATAGTATCAAAGAGACAGCTTCCATTGGAATTTCATTCTTAAAGCCTCTAGTTGGAACTGCAAAAGTTAATTGGGGTATTGTTATAGCAATTATAGCTGCAATTTTAGTTTATTATATAATCTTTAAAACTACTTTAGGATATGAACTTAGAGCAGTTGGGTATAATAAGCATGCTGCTGAATATGGAGGAATAAATGTCAATAGATCAATAATTGTATCTATGGCTATTGCAGGAGGGCTAGCAGGTCTTGCAGGAGTAACGCAGGTTCTAGGTGTTTCTCATAAGATTACAATACTTGCAGCAGCAGAAGGTTATGGATTTGATGGTATAGCTATATCTCTTATTGGTGCAAACTCTCCATTTGGGGTAGTGATGGCTGGACTTTTATTTGGTGGATTGAAATATGGTGGCTCAAAACTTCAAACAATAGGTGCTCCTCCTGAGGTAGTTTCTATAGTTATTGGTTCTATTATTTATTTCATTGCGGCTAGCTCTATAGTTAAGATATTGATAAATAAGTTCAAAGTTAAAGGAGGTAGAAATAATGGATAGTGTAGTGACAAGTTTAGCGATATTACTTAGTACAACATTGATGTATTCTACTCCTTTAATATTCACCTCATTAGGAGGTGTATTTTCCGAAAACTCTGGGGTAGTTAACATAGGACTCGAAGGTATGATGACTATCGGAGCTTTTGCAGGGGCAGCAGTAGCTGTATTTACTGGCAATCCGTGGATGGCTTTTATAGGAGCTGGAGTAGCAGGAGGCTTATTTGCACTTCTACATGCGATTGCATCTATAAGTTTTAATGCGAATCAAGTTATTTCTGGTATAGCAATTAACTTTTTAGCCCCAGGAATTGCAATATTTATGTCTAAAATGCTTTTTGATGGATCAACAATGACGCCAAGTATTCCGCTTGATCAAAAGATGCCAAGATATTTAAATGGTCTACTTCCTAGTGGATTTATAGATACAGTTTTCAATACCTATGCAACAACCTATTTAGCTTTTATTTTTGTTGCAATCGCTTGGTTTATTCTTTATAAAACAAGATTTGGGTTAAGAATTCGTGCAGTAGGCGAACATCCTAGAGCAGCTGATACTTTAGGTATTAACGTTCATAAAATCAGGTATATATGCGTAATTTTATCAGGTGTATTAGCAGGTTTTGGTGGTGCTTCAATGAGTTTGGCGATTGTATCGACATTTCGACCAACTCTTGTTTCGGGCCAAGGATTTATAGCACTTGCTGCCATGATATTTGGTAAATGGAAGCCACAGGGCGCTATGCTAGCTTCTTTACTATTTGGATTTGCAAATGGATTAGTTGTATTTTTAGGAAGTCCAGCTATTGGTATAAATATATCTGAACATCTATTATCTATGATTCCATACCTTATAACTTTACTTGTTTTAATTTTCTTTGTAGGCCAAGCTAATGGACCAGCAGCTAACGGAGAGATTTATGAAAAGGGCGAAAGATAGTATTTATGTACAGTATCGAAAAAAAACCAGATGCACTATTGGTAGACTATAGACTTCCAGTTGAAATGAAAAATAAAATAGAATCATTTGGTATAGAAATAGTAGAAACTGTAGCTCACCCTAATTTATATGAAGCTGTTAAAGGGCACCCTGATTTGATGGGGTGTCCTTTAAAGAATATTACTATTATAGAGCCATATCTTTATAATAAAAAATATAAGGATTTTGAAAGATTTTCTATACGGATTGGAAATGAATTAATAGAAAAAGAGTATCCCAATCACATTAAATACAATGTTGCTACTTTTGGAAATTATGCTATAGGTTATTTTAAATACGTGGATAAAGAGATAGCAACTGTTTTAGAAAGTTTAAACATATCACTTATTAATACCAATCAAGGATATAGCAAATGTTCAACTTTGATACTAGATTCTAATAATTTAGTTACATCGGATATTTCTATATTTAAGGCAGTAAATGAAGTGTATGGCATGAATATTGCTAGGATAAATAGTGGAGATATAATATTAGAAGGCTTTGAGTATGGGTTTATTGGAGGAGCTAGTTCATTAATTGATAATAAAAAGATAGCTTTCATGGGGAGCTTAGAATATTATAATGATGGAAAAGCTATTATGAACGTCTTAGATTCCTTAAAAATTGATGCAGTTTTTTTAGCGAATTCAAAACTGCAAGATTACGGAAGTATGGTTCCTCTTTATTTAAAATAAACCTAAGTTAATTATGAGTCTCTTTTTAATTTAAACTTAAAAAAATTTGAGGAGGTTTGACATGAATAAAATTGTATCACTTGATTTTGCTATGGATCATGTAAAAGATGGGATGACTCTTATGATTGGCGGATTTCTTGGTGTAGGTACACCAGAGATATTTATAGATGAGCTGATTAAAAGAGAAATAAAGGATTTAACTATTATTGCAAACGATACTTCTTTTGTGGATAAAGGTCTAGGAAGACTTATAGAGAGCAAACAGGTTAAAAAAGTAATTGTATCACATATCGGCACAAATCCAGAGACTGGAAGACAAATGAATGAAAAAGAAATGGAAGTTGAGCTAGTTCCTCAGGGAACTCTTGCTGAAAGAGTGAGAAGTGGAGGAACTGGACTCGGTGGAGTTCTTACTCCTACAGGTCTTGGAACAATGGTAGAAGAAGGTAAGCAAAAAATAGAAGTTGATGGGGTTACTTATTTGCTAGAAACAGCACTTAGGGCAGATGTTGCTTTGTTGCTTGGACATAAAGTTGATAAAAAAGGAAATACTCTTTACGACAAATCTGCAAGAAACTTTAATCCGCTTATGGCTATGGCAGCAGATACAGTTATTATGCTAGCAGAAAACCTTGTTGAGGTTGGAGATATTGATGCAGAACATATTATAACACCAGGAATACTTGTTGATTATATCGTTAAGGGGGAATAAGAGATGTCAAGAGAGATAATTGCAAAAAGAGTAGCTAAGGAATTACACGATGGAGATGTAGTTAACCTAGGTATTGGAATGCCTACATTAGTTGCAAATTATGTAAGTGATGATATAGATGTTGTTTTTCAATCAGAAAATGGATTTGTTGGTCTTGGACCTGCACCAGCACAGGGAGAAGAAATACCTAATCTAGTAAATGCAGGAGCTCAGCCAGTTAGTATTAAAAAAGGCGGAGTATTTTTCGATTCAGCTATGTCTTTTGGAATAATTAGAGGTGGTCATGTAGATGTAACTGTTCTTGGAGCACTTCAAGTTGATGAAAAAGGAAATCTTGCAAATTGGATGATACCTGGAAAAATGGTTCCAGGTATGGGCGGAGCTATGGATTTAGTAGTAGGAGCAAAAAAAGTAATTGTTGCTATGGAGCATACAGCAAAAGGCAAGCACAAGATTCTAAAAAACTGTAATCTTCCTCTCACAGCCAAAGCTCAGGTTAACTTAATTGTAACAGAGATGGGAGTAATAGAAGTTACAAAAAATGGGTTATTACTAAAAGAGATAGCTAAGGACATTACAGTAGAGCAGATTCAAGAAGCAACTGAAGCAACTCTAATTATTGATAAAAATTTAAAGGTTATGGAAGCATAAACTTATATATACTTAGCTCTATTACCATTATGGTATATAGAGCTTTTTACTTTTATTGTGTATAATATACTATAGGTAAATTTTACAGAGCTTAGTTTAATTGTGGAATATAAACAAAACACTTTTGAACGGTTAGTTGATTTCAATTTTGATAATAGAAGAGATTTTAAAGTTAAAACTAAAATTGGGGCGTAGTGATGAAAAATAAATTATTTTTTGATATAGGATACGTTAAGTTAAATAAATATGGAGAAGAACTTTGTGGCGATAAAATGGAGATACTTCCCAGAGAGCATGGTGTAATATCTATTTTATCTGATGGCTTAGGTTCAGGAGTAAAGGCTAATATTTTAGCTACATTGACCTCTAAAATTGCCATTACAATGCTCAAGCAAGGAGCTACAATTGAAGAAGTTGTAAGCACCATTATAAATACTCTACCAGTATGTAAGGTTAGAGGACTTGCATATTCGACATTTACAATTATATATGGAATAAATTCAGGCAAGGTTTATATAGCTAGATTTGATAATCCACCTGTATTTTTAAAAAGAGATGGGGCTGTCACATTAATCGAAGGTGATGATGTTCAGATTGCTGATAAAAATGTAAAAGAGGCTGAATTTAATATAAAGGATGGAGATACTATAATTGCAATTAGCGATGGTATTTTACACGCAGGTATTGGAAGAATAATGAATTTAGGGTGGCAAGAGCCAGAATTGGCTGCATATATTTCAAAACTACCAGACGAGCTTAGCGCTATGAGTATCGCAAAAAAAATAATTACAACCTGCAACGATCTTTATGGAGATTTGCCTCAAGATGATGCTAGCTGCATGGTACTAAAATATCAAAAACCAGAAAAAGTAACTTTATTTACTGGCCCTCCAGTAGAAAAAAATGACGATACTAAAATTGTATCGGAGCTTATGTATGGAAAAGGGAAAAAAATTGTATGTGGAGGCACGGCTGCCTCTATCGTTTCGAGGATACTAGAAAAGCCTGTTAATATAGATATGAGTAACAGTAATCCAGACATACCTCCAATTGCATATATAAAAGGTATAGATTTAGTTACAGAAGGGGTATTGACATTAGCCAAAGCACTCGAGATTCTCGAGGAATATAAAAGCTCAATTTCGCATATAGATGACATGTTTACAAACGATAAAAATACAAATGCTGTGTATATGCTACTTAAAATCTTACTAGATGAAGCTACTCATATTAGAATTTTATTTGGAAGAAGAGTAAATCCAGCTCATACAGAAATAGGATTTCCTGAAGACATAAGTTCAAAACATGATATAATAAAAAAGCTTGCGGAAATTCTAAAAGAATTTGGAAAAATTGTAATAATTGAATACTATTAATGATGGAGTGGTGAATAAATGCAATTTATAACAATAATGTTCATGGTAATTATAGGTGCAGTTATAGGATGGATTACAAACATCTTAGCTATTAAGCTTCTATTTAGACCTTTAAGACCTTATAAAATACCTTTACTTAATTATGAAATTCAAGGACTTCTTCCTAAAAGAAAAGCTGAAATTGCAAGTAATATTGGCAAAACAGTAGATGAAGAATTGCTTTCTATAGAGGATATCTTAAATAAAATGATTGAAGATGAAGATAAAAGTAATATAGTTAAGGCAATAAAAATAAGAGTTAATATGATAATTGACGATAAGATGCCTCCAATTATGCCATCTTCTTTTAAAAATATGATTAAAGAATACGTAGATACTGTAGTAGAAGAAGAAATAGCTTCTCTTATAAATGATTTGAGCGAAGATTTGATTCATAAAGCAACAGCTAGAATAAATATCAAGGAAATGGTAGAAGACAGGATTAATGCTTTTGAAATGGAAAAAATAGAGGATATAATATTATCTATTGCAAAAAAAGAATTAAAGCATATAGAACGTTTGGGTGGAATACTTGGTGGTTTAATTGGACTAATTCAGGGTATAATTGTTATAATGATAAGATAGTTATTGACAATTTATTTATATTTACGTATAATCCAAATAAATGATATAGCTATGATTAGGATAAGTAGTGGATTAGCTTTCTTTCAGAGAGAGAGGTAGTAGGTGTGAGCCTCTTAGAATGCATCCATGAATACCACCTATGAGCTTTTTCCGAAATAAGGAAAACGTGCAGGCACGTTATAGCCTACAAGAGTTACTTGAGAAATCAAGTTAATTTGGGTGGAACCGCGATGATTAATCGCCCCATTATTTGGGGTGATTTTTTTGTACCCCAAATTAATAACAACTTATACAGTATAAAATTTGTATTAATTAATAAAAAGGAGGAAAAGTTATGATAAAAGTTGAATTAAAAGATGGCTCATTAAAAGAATTTGAAAGTGGTATTAGAGCTATAGATGTAGCCAATAGCATAAGCCAAGGCTTAGCAAGAGCTATAGTAGGAGCTAAAATAAATGGTGAAGTAAAGGATTTAAAAACTCCTATAAAAGAAGATGCTAAATTAGAATTTGTAAAGTTTGAAGATAAAGATGGGAAAGAAGTATTCTGGCATACTTCTACTCATATTATGGCTCAAGCAATTAAAAGATTATATCCTGAAGCTAAGCTTGCTATTGGGCCGGCAATTGAAAATGGATTTTATTATGACATAGAAAAAGAGCATAGATTATCTCCAGAGGATTTAGAAAAGATTGAAGCTGAAATGAAAAAGATAGTTAAAGAAGAATTTGAAGTTGAACGCTATGAATTTCCTAAAGACGAAGCCATTGACTTCATGAAAAAGCTAGGTGAAGATTATAAAGTAGAACTGATTGAGGGATTAGAAGAGGGAAGTACAATATCTTTTTATAAACAAGGGGAATTTACAGACCTATGTGCAGGACCTCATCTTCCAAATGTAAAGAAAGTAAAAGCATTTAAGCTTTTATCTGTAGCGGGAGCATACTGGAGAGCTGATCAAAGTAATAAAATGCTTCAAAGAGTTTATGGTATTGCTTTTGAGAAAAAGAAGGATTTAGATGAGTACATTCAGATGATGGAAGAGGCAAAGCTGCGTGACCATAGAAAACTAGGAAAAGAGCTAGAATTATTTACACTTCTTGATGAAGGTCCAGGGTTTCCGTTCTTCCTACCAAAAGGAACTGTTTTAAAGAATAAATTATTGGAATATTGGAGAGAAGTTCATAGAGAAGATGGTTATGTAGAAATAGAAACTCCTATAATCTTAAATAGACAATTGTGGGAAACTTCTGGTCACTGGTTTAATTATAAAGAAAATATGTATACTGTAGAAATTGATGAAGAGGACTTTGCAATAAAACCTATGAACTGCCCTGGAGGGATGTTAGTTTATCAAACTAAAATGCGTTCTTACAAGGATTTTCCTATAAGAATGGGAGAAATAGGTAGAGTTCATAGACATGAATTATCAGGCGCTTTGCACGGACTTATGAGGGTAAGAGCTTTTACTCAAGATGATGCCCATATATTCATGCTACCTGAGCAGATTAAAGATGAGATAAAAGGGGTAGTAAGTTTAATAGACAAAATCTATAAGACATTTGGTTTTTCGTATCATCTTGAGTTATCAACTAGACCTGAAAAATTTTTAGGTGAGATTTCTATGTGGGATGAGGCAGAAGCAAATCTTAAATCAGCTCTTGAAGAGCTAGGACTTCCTTATATTGTCAATGAGGGCGATGGTGCTTTTTATGGACCTAAGATTGATTTTCATCTTAGAGATTGTATAGGAAGAACTTGGCAGTGTGGAACTATTCAGCTAGACTATCAGTTACCTGAAAGATTTGAGCTTTCTTATATCGGAAAGGATGGAGAAAAGCATAGACCAGTAATGATTCATAGGGTTGCATTTGGAAGCATAGAGCGATTTATAGGTATTTTAATTGAACATTATGCAGGAAAATTTCCTCTTTGGATTGCACCAGTTCAAGTTAAAATCCTTCCTATATCAGATAAGTTTATGGATTATGCTAAACAAATAGAAAAAGCTATGTATGATGCGAATATAAGAGTTGAGCTGGATGATAGAGCAGAAAAAATAGGCTATAAAATCAGAGAAGCTCAGCTAGAAAAAGTTCCTTATATGATAATTGTAGGAGAAAAAGAGCTTAATGAAGGAAACATTTCTGTTCGTTCAAGAGATTTAGGTGATTTAGGTTTTAAAAATACAGAGGATTTCTTAAACGAATTAAGCGATGAAATAATTTCTAGAAAAACTAACCAGTAATTAAAGGGGATAAATGCTATGTTTATAAAATATGAAGAGCTGCTTTTAAATTCAAATCCAGCAGCATTTACAACATTATATGAAGGCTTAATTATAAACTATGCAGGTATAAATCAGTTTACTAAAAGTATTCATCCATTATATGATAGGAAAAAAAATATATACGAGAGAATAACTAAAGCTGAAATTATCGTCTCTAAATATAATCAAATACCTGAGTATAGAATTGTATTTCAAAAAGATTATCAGGAATTTGATGAAGAGCTTTTTAAAAATGGTTATGAAAGAAATGGTCATGGAACAGTAAAAATGATTGATATAAAACCACTTCAAAATGAACTTTTTACATTTGCTAATTTTATACAAAATGGAGTTTTTATTGAAGAGGAAATTAAGGATTTTTGGATAGATGACTTTTCTTTTCTTATGAATTATTCACAATCAGAGGATAAAATTTTCAGAGATTCTCTAAAACGGCTTATTGTACCATGCAGTACTTTTACTCTTATTGAGGAAGATACACTTATAGGTCAAGCATATGCTACTTTTCAAGAAAATTATATGGTAATAAATAATATAGTTATCAATAAGAAGACGAGAAACCTTTCTTACGGAAAAAGACTATTGATGAGTGTTCTTAGTTATGGCTTGAAAAAAGGTGCAGAGATTGCTATAGCTGATGTTAATTATTTGGATGTAGCTGCAAATAAGTTATTTAATAAGGTAAAATTTGAAGATGTTTATGGATATTGTTATAGAATAAAAAGAACAAATAAATAAATTATTTGACAATCTATAAATATATTGATACAATTATTAAGGTTGATTAATGAAGTAGAAGTATCCGCTTCTCACCTTATTGCAAGTGAGCGTATAAGGTTATGATAAAGGATGTTATTATGTCTTTATTTGCGGATAGCTTAAGCTATCCGCATTTTTTATATGATACTATATTTTATTTATTGGCCAATTTGGAGGTGTATGATTATTAAAGAACAACAAATCAACGAACAAATTCGCGACAAAGAATTACGTGTTATTGATGAAGATGGAACTCAACTTGGGATACTGTCAGCTAAGGAAGCTCAGAATTTGGCTACGCAGAAAAACTTGGATTTAGTAAAAATTTCACCAAATGCGAATCCACCAGTTTGTAAAATTATGGATTTTGGTAAATTTAAGTACGAAATGGCCAAAAAAGAAAAAGAATCAAAGAAAAAGCAAAAGGTAGTTGTAATTAAAGAGGTAAGACTTAGACCCTCTATTGAAGAACATGATTTATCTACTAAAGCTAAAATGGCTTATAAATTCTTGGAAAATGGAGACAAAGTAAAAGTGTCTGTACGTTTTAGAGGTAGAGAATTAGGACATAAAGAAATAGGGGTTGAAGTAATAAATAAGTTTGTTGATCTAGTTAAAGATGTAGGAACACCTGACAGGGCTCCACGCCTTGAAGGAAATACTATGATCGTTATACTAGACCCTAAAAAAAATTAGCATTTAAAGTACTAGAAGGAGGAAAAACACATGCCTAAAATGAAAACTCATAGAGGAGCCGCAAAAAGATTCAAGGTTACTGGCTCTGGGAAATTAAAAAGAAGCAAAGCTTTTACTAGCCACATCTTAACAAAAAAATCTGCTAAAACAAAAA
>CAZFTH010000040.1:0-11461 GCA_964521745.1 uncultured Peptostreptococcaceae bacterium | reverse complement strand
CATTTAATTTAGCTTGTCTTAAAACTCCTCCATTGACTAAAACAGCTATTAAAAACAAAGACTGTATTACAATTATAATAATCGCAAAAATAGTCAATCTATATACAATTGAATTTCTTTGTCTCAATATCCGTCTCATGATAACGTCCTTATCCTTTTAGAATTTTGTTGGCATTATTTACTAAATCCTCGTACCATTTTTCAAAGCTAGGCATACTGGTTAGCTCTTCTATAGCCTTGGCTCTTTCATCCATCTCCATATTGCTTGAATCTAAAGCTTCTAAGTCTGTTGTAACCTTCTCAAACAAGCTGGTTTCTAAAAATCTTCTCATCTCATAGCTCTTATCAAAAGGCTTATTACTATATAGCTCATAGGTTTCAAGCATTTTGCTAGTTGTTTTTATAGTCGACTTTATAGATTCACTATTAATATTGTTTTCCTCAAGAGCAGCTAATAATAACTCTTCATTTAAAGCTTCGTTTTTAACTGGAAAATATCCAGTCGTTATTGCAAATTTAACATTTTGCTTTGTATCTGTAAACCATTTTAAAAACTCTGCTGATGCATATTCATGTGCATAGTCGCTCTTTGTCATACATATTCCTGCCCCCTGCTGAATAGCTACTGGATTTCCACTTTCGAAATGTGGGTAAGCTATAGTGAGAGGTTCTATTTGTACTATATTGTCTTGACTAAAGGTCACTTCTGTTGGGAAATATGATGCCCCAGCAGTTGAGCCTACATAAGCAATCACAGTGCCTGTCTTTGCATCGTCAGAGCTGAATCTGCCAGTTTTTGCAAAATGCTTATTTATATATGGTACATAATAGTTTTGCCATATTTTATAAGCTGAATCTTTTGATAGGTTAAACTCAGCAGAGCCGTCTTCATTATATTTATATATTTCATTTTCAAGCTGCATAGCTGCTTGTATCATATAGTTCGCATTTGAATCAATTCCAAAAAAGCTCTTTCCAGTTTTCTCATAGTATAAAGCCGCTACTTCCGTGAGGCCTTCCCAGGTTTGAAGCTTTTTCTCGTCTATGGAATTTTCACTAGCAAACTCCTCCCATGAGGTTTTATTTATAAATAGGTTTTCTGTTGATTTTGCAATAGGCATTATATACAAGCCTTCATCAAACAGAAAATTACCTTCTTCTAAAAACTCTTTTCTATATTCATTTAACTCCTCTTGAGTGAAATACTGTTCTAAGTTCACAAGCCCTTTTATTTTGTGTACTGTAAGCGCTGTATCTGGGTAAGCCGCAAAAAGATCTGGCATAGGAGAAGAACCTATTGCCTGATTAACAGAATTTTGTACTGATGTAGCTAACTGGTCTACATCTCCTTGACTTTGGGCATCTACAACTATTCCTTTTTCCACGCCTACAGTCTCATTAAATTCTGATACTAATTCATCAAATTTTTCTTTTATATTTCCATTATAATAATGCCACAATACAACAGTAACTGGTTTTTGAGGATCTAAAGGATTATCTTTCTTAGAATCTTTGTAAGAACATGCACTTAAAGAAAAAATAAGTGTTACTATACATACTAGACTCAAAATAATTCTATATTTTTTCATTTCTCATCTCCTATAAAATTATATATGTAATTATTTTAATATTTCGCTACAATACAAGTACAACCGCTTCTAAAATGTAGAAGCGGTTGTAAAGTATAAGTTAGTATCTGTCTTTTAATTCTCTTTCAATTCTTCTTTGAGCATCTTTTTTTGCAAGAGATTCTCTTTTATCGTAGTTTTTCTTTCCTTTTGCAAGAGCTAACTGAACTTTAACTTTTCCACGTTTTAGATACATGGAAAGTGGTATAAGAGAGTAACCTTTTTGGGTGGTTTCTCCTATTAACTTTCTAATTTCGTGCTTATGAAGTAAGAGCTTTCTAATTCTAAGAGGATCTACATTGAAAATATTGCCTTGTTCATATGGGCTAATGTGCACTTGCTTTAAAAATACCTCTCCATTATCAACACTAGCATAACCTTCTCCTAAATTAACTTTTCCAGCTCTAATGGATTTAACCTCTGTTCCTTTTAGTTCGATACCCACTTCATAGGTTTCTATGATTTCATAATTGAATCTTGCTTTTCTATTGCTTGCTACGGTTTTCGAACCTTCCATTTATATCACCTTTACCTGTTTTCTTTTAGCCTCTTAGCCATTTCTTTAGCTATTTCTGCACATTTTTCTAAGTCATCAATTGCAGGAGAGCATTTAACTTCAACTACATTTTCTATAAAATCGTACTGGCAAGTTTCTCCGAACTCTTTTAATGTTTTAACTGCTCCGCCACTCCAGCTATATGAGCCAAAAACTCCTAGGATATGGTTTTGTATATTATTCATTTTAATTACATTTACAAGATTACTCATTATTGGGAAAAGTCCATTGTTATAAGTACAACTTCCTAAAATAAGTCCCTTATATTTCCAAATTTCATTTATAATATGTGAGTTGTGAGTTTTAGAAACATCAAACATTTTAACATTTTTTATGCCTTCTTCTGCCAGTACTCTTGCTATTGCCTCTGCCATAATTGAAGTGTTTCCATACATTGTACCATAAACTATTACTACACCTTCATCAGTTTCAAATTTACTCCACTTATCGTATAGAGAAACTATCTTTTCAGGCTTACTTCTCCATACTGGCCCATGAACAGGACATATCATAGATATATCAAGTCCAGCTAGTTTTTTGATAGCTACTTGAACTTGCTTGCTATGCTTTCCAACTATATTAGAATAATATCTTCTAGTTTCTGATTCATAAAAATCCCAGTTTATTTCATCATCAAAAATAGGACCATCTAAAGCACCAAAACCTCCAAACGCATCTTGTGAAAACAATATTTTATGCTTTGATTCATAACTCACCATTGACTCTGGCCAGTGAACCATAGGAGTCATATAGAAAGTAAGCTTTTTATCTCCTAAATCTAAAGTGTCTCCTTCTTTTACTTCTATAAAGTTTCCAGTAACTCCATAAAAAGCTTTAAGGAAATCTTGAGTTTTTTTATTCCCCACAAGCTTTACATCTGGATACATATCTATTACAGATTTTATAGAGCCTGAGTGGTCAGGCTCCATATGATGAATTACAAGGTAATCAAGTGGCTTATCTTTTAATATATTTTGAATTTTAACTAAGAAGCTATCTACTTTAGTAATTTTCACTGTATCTAAAAGTACATTTTTTTCTCCAGTTAAAAGATATGAGTTATAGCTTATTCCGTTATCTAGAGGCCACATATTTTCAAATAAGTGAGTTTCTCTGTCATTTACTCCAATATAGTGCACATCTTCATGGATTTTTACTGATAAGGTATTCATTAGGTTAAAGCACTCCCCTCAAGTTATAATTATAGTTTTATCTTTTTAGTTTAAATTTATGAAATATTTTATAAATTTATATACATAAATCATATTATCATATTTTATACAATTTATTAACGTAAAATATAAATTAAGCTAGTATAAAATTTACTTCTCTAAGAGGTATATTGACACTATCTACCTTAATATTTATTTTGTCACCTATTTTAAAAGTTTTCTTTGTGTGTTCACCTAAAAGCATATAATTTTCTTGGTCAAATATATAATAGTCATCTGAAAGATTGTTTAATCTAATAAGCCCTTCAACTGTATTGTAAAGCTCTACAAACATACCAAAAGAAGTAATGGAAGAAATAACTCCTTCATATTCTTCTCCTATATGATTTTTCATATATTCAGCTTTTCTAAGATCTTCTACTTGCCTTTGGGCTTCATCTGCTTCTCTTTCTCTTATAGAAGACTGCTCTGATGCCTTCTCAACTATAGCCTTTAATCTATTAAGTCTTTTTTCATTTAGTGACTCATCAATAGTTTCTTTTATTATCCTATGAATCTGAAGGTCAGGATATCTTCTAATAGGCGAAGTAAAATGAGTGTAATACTTAGCTGCAAGCCCAAAGTGCCCAGTACAAATCGGTGAATATCTAGCTTGCTTAAGAGATCTAAGCATAAGAGTTGATATTACTAGCTCTTCCTTGGTATTTTCTATATCTCCAAGCAATTTCTGAAGTTCTTTTGGGTGAATTTCCTCTATATCCCCTTTTAAAGTATATCCAAAAGCTCCTATGAACTTAACAAAATCTCTTATTTTTTCAGGGTCTGGATTCTCATGAACTCTGTAAACAAACGGAATCTGTGCCCAGAAAAACTGTTCTGCAACTGTTTCATTGGCTATAAGCATAAATTCCTCAATTATTCTATTTGCTATTCTTCTATCGTACTTAATTATATCTGTAACGTTTCCAGCTTCATCCATAAGAATCTTGCTCTCTGGAAAATCAAAATCCATAGCTCCTCTTTGACTTCTTCTTGCAGTTAATATCTTTGCTAACTCTTCAGAAAGCTTTAGCTTATCTAAAATATAGCTGTATTTTTGTTTTAGCTCTTCGTTGTCATTTTCTAGAATATCAGATACATCTTCATAAACTAATCTAGCTTTTGAGTTAATAACTGTTTTTTTGATTTCATGACTTACAACCTTGCCTTTTTCATCTATTTCCATAATGCATGATAAGGTAAGTCTATCTACATCTGGATGAAGCGAGCATACTCCATTTGAAAGCTTTGGAGGAAGCATAGGAATAACTGTATCTACTAGATAGACAGAGGTTCCTCTTTTTAGAGCTTCATCATCTAGTGGAGCTCCTTCAGTCACATAATGAGTAACATCTGCAATATGGACTCCTAGCTTGTAATTTCCGTTATTTAGCTTTTCAATTGAAATTGCGTCGTCTAAATCCTTGGCATCAGAACCATCTATTGTATATATAAGTTCATTTCTAAGGTCTAGTCTTGAGTGAATTTCTCTTGGATCTATGTCTTCTGGTATTTCATGCGCTTGCTTTAGAACCTTCTTAGGAAACTCCTCTGGCAAACCATTTTGCTTTATAATAGAAAGCAGGTCTACACCTTTTTCTCCTTGTTTTCCTAGAATTTCTTTTACTTTGCCTTCAGGGTTTCTTCCTTTTTGAGGATATTTAGTAATCTTACATACTACTATGTCTCCAGTTTTAGCTCCCATTGAATCTTTCTTCGCTATAAAAACATCTGCTGTAAGACGTTTGTTATCTGATATTACAAATCCAAAATTTTTAGAAGCTTCAAATTTTCCTACAATTTCTGTATAGCCTCTTTCTATTATTTTAATTATTTCACCTTCTGTGCGGCTCTGAGTTGTTTCACTTTTTACTACTCTTGCTATTACTCTATCTTGATGCATAGCCCCATTAAGTGAATTTGCTGGTATAAAAATATCTCTTTCTCCCTCTACTCCTGTATCCAAAAATGCAAATCCCTTTGGATGTACGCTTAATTTACCTACAAATAAATTCATTTTTTGAGGAAGGCCATACTTATCTTTTTTAGTTCTATATATTAAGCCTTCTTCTTCCATTTCATATAATATACTGTTTAAAATATCTTTATCTGCTTTACTAGCACAAAATATCTTACATAATTCATTTTTACTAAGAGGGCTGTAAGCCTCTTCTCTCATGAGCTGCAATATGCTCTCTTTTATGTTTAGTTTCATTTTTTCCCCTCCTATTTTTTGCTTGCTTTTATGTTATACCCCTCTATCTGGCTTTAATTCATTGACACCACTTATTATTAAGGATAAAATTATATAGTTATGGATATATATTTTATCAAATGAAACAAGGAAGGTATTTATGTCGGAACAAACAACTAATTTTATAAACGAAGTAAATAGAAGAAGAACTTTTGCAATTATATCTCATCCCGATGCTGGTAAAACAACCCTTACTGAAAAGTTTTTACTTTACGGAGGAGCTATACGTTTAGCTGGTTCTGTAAAATCAAGACGTTCTCAAAAACACGCAGTTTCAGACTGGATGGAAATAGAAAAACAAAGAGGTATTTCTGTTACTTCAAGTGTACTTCAATTTAATTATAACGGATATTGCATTAATATACTAGACACACCTGGTCACCAGGACTTTAGTGAAGACACTTATAGAACTCTAATGGCCGCTGATAGCGCTGTTATGGTTATAGACTGCGCAAAGGGTGTAGAGGACCAGACAAAAAAATTATTCCATGTATGTAAGATGCGCGGAATTCCAATATTTACATTTATAAACAAAATGGATCGTATGGGTAAAGACCCTTTTGAACTTATGGAGGAAGTCGAAAGTGTACTTGGCATTCGCTCTTATCCAGTTAACTGGCCTATAGGAGCAGGAAGAGATTTCAAAGGTGTTTATAATAGGCAGAAAAAACAAATAGAGCTATTCAAAGATAGTAATCATGGCCAAAGTCAAGGAAATATAATTAGTGGTGATATAAATGACCCCAAGTTAAGTGAACTTCTTGGAGAGACACTTCATACTCAACTTCTAAACGATATTGAACTTCTTGATATGGCGGGAGATGAATTTGATATGAAAAAAATTCTATCTGGAGAGTTAACTCCTACTTTTTTTGGTAGTGCTCTTACTAACTTTGGTGTTGAACCATTTTTGGAATCATTTTTAGAAATGACTACTCCTCCTACGCCTAGACCAAGCAATAAGGGTCTTATTGACCCAAAAACAGATAATTTTACAGGCTTTATATTTAAGATTCAAGCTAATATGGACCCTACACATAGAGATAGAATTGCATTTTTGAGAATATGCTCAGGTAAGTTTGAAAAAGGCATGTCAGTAAATCACGTTCAGGTGAATAAAAAAGTTAGACTTGCTCAGCCTCAGCAGTTTATGGCTCAAGATAGAGTAATAGTAGATGAAGCCTACCCTGGAGATATAATAGGTATTCATGACCCAGGAATATTTAGAATCGGAGACACTTTGTGCGCTGATAATTCAAAGACAAAATACGAAGGCATCCCGCTTTTTGCTCCTGAGCATTTTGCAAAGATATTCGCTAAAAACTCTCTTAAGAGAAAGCAATTCCAAAAAGGAATTACTCAGCTAGCTGAAGAAGGAAGCATTCAGGTTTTTAAAAGGCCTAATATAGGTATAGAAGAACTTATCGTAGGCGTTGTAGGTTCTCTTCAGTTTGAAGTATTAGAATACAGACTTAAAAATGAATACGGTGTAGACGTAATAATGGAAAGAACCCCATATAGATACATCAGATGGGTTGAAATGGAAGATTTTAATCCTTCAACATTTTCTATTACTATGGATACCATGATAGTAGAAGATGAGGATGGCCATCCTGTCTTATTATTTCAAAATGAATGGTCTATTAATATGGTAAAAGAACGTAACGAAAGTGCATTACTAAATGAAATTTCATTTAGAAAATAAAAAAGAACAATATTATTTTTTTCGTAATATAAACGTAATCTTATAATCTGCATAATGTAATATTTATACTATATGATTACATTAAGAGGTGATGTGGATGAAATTTAAAAATATATGCGCTATTTTTCTTTTAGCAATCTATATTCTTACTACAAATATATCCTATGCAGCTACAGATTATTCTATAAATCGTAAAGTGGAACTGCTTTTAGATTCTAAAAGAGACAATGCTTTTAGTTACTTAAAGACCAGAATAAGTACAATTAACTTGACACTTAATGGCAAAAAAGTTAGCAATTCTGATATATATTTTAGAAACAACGAGCTGATGCTACCTATAAGAAATGTGGCTGAGGCATTTAAGCTTGACTTGGGATGGGAACAAAAAACACGAACTGCATCTTTAGACGATAAAGCTATTATTGCTACGGCTACTGCTAATGACTACTATTACAGATACGGTGCCATGGCTGATATAAGACTAAATATCACTCCAGAAATTAAAAAAGGGAAAATGTATGTACCTCTTGATTTTCTATCTGAAGTTTTAAAAGCAGATGTAAATGTAGATAAAGCCAAAATAACAGTTAGTCTAAATGTATCTAATGCTAATACTACTATTAAGATGCACGAGATTGCTAAAAGCCAAATATCAGCGCTTCAAGATGGCGGAATAAATAATATAAAAATCAATATTATTTACATCGGAGATAAAACAGCTTATATTATATATGAAGGAACTATGATTAAAAATTCTAAATCATATAAGGTTCTAACCTCAAAAGCTTTTGATATAAAAAACGGAAATGTCATCCCTATAACAAGGGCTGTTTCAAGTAAAAATATGCCTGCATTTAAGGAAATAATAGCGTCTTACTCTAAATCTGTAAAGCTCGATGAATCAACCAATTACTATTTTAGACCTATTGAAAACAAGTTGTTTTTTGTTTTATTGATGCAAGATTCTAAGGGTAACTATTACGAAGTTCAAATTCCTTATGAAAAACTTAGTGAACTTATCTCTTTATAATAAAAATTTAAACCGTCATTTATTCGGATTCCAAATCCTTATAGATGGCGGTTTTCTTTTTTAAGATGCATTTTTGTCCGCAAGATAATTACCTAATAATTTAAAGAAACTACTATTTTCTTTTATTTTTTCTACACTTTTTACTGTTCTTATATCATTTAAACTACCTTCAAAATCTATATAAAACATATATTCCCAAGGTTTGTTTTTAATAGGCCTAGATTCAATTTTCAACATATTAACATTATGAATATGAAATCCCTCAAGAACTTTATAAAGTTCACCTGCTTCATGTTTTATTGAAAACATTACACTTATTTTACTTGTATCTACATATTCCAAAGCTCTTTTTGATATTACTACAAATCTTGTATAATTAAGTTCATTGTCATTAATATCTCTTTCTAATATCTCTAAATTGTAAAGCATTGCGGCTTTTTCGCTAGCAATTGCAGCTTTGCTTTTATCTTTTGACAAGGCGACAGACTTTGCACTATAAGCTGTATTATGATAAGGAATAAGCTTCCATTCTTGATGCTTTTTTAAAAAACAGGTAGACTGTTCAAAACCTTGACTATGAGAATAAATTTCTTTAATCTCATTTATGGAGCTTCCTTTTATTCCTATAAGATTTTGATTAATTCTTAAGCATTTCTCCCCCACTATATAAAATCCATATTTTCCAATCAAATCATATACTGTATTTATACTTCCAGTTGAAGAATTTTCAATTGGTAATACCCCATAATCAATTTCAGAATCTTGCAAAGCTTTAAATACATCCTCAAAATTCATATATTCTTTGTATTGTGCTTCTGTTTCAAAATATTCCATTGCTGCTTGATGCCCAAAAGAACCCTTAACTCCTTGATATCCAACTTTCCTTTCCGATATACTAGTAGCTTTTATTCTTTTTTTTTGTATTTTTTTACTTAGATTAATTAAGTTATTAATAAATTCTTTTAGCTCATCCTCATAATCCTTATTATAAAGTTCATTTAGAGCTGACTTTATAACTAAATCTTCTCTTGAAGAATTTACTATTTGTATATTATTTTCTATTTTGTACTCAGCTATCTTTTCTGCTGTTTGCATTCTTTGTTCAAATAATCTAATTAAATTTTTATCTATATCATCAATTAATAATCTATACTGATTTATTTTAGACATATTTTCCCCTCCCTAAAACATTTTTATAAGACTAAACTCTCTCTCTTTTGCTTAGCCTTATCCATTATTTCTTCTAACTTAGCTACATCTGAGTTTGATATTGCTTTTCTTATTTCTTCCATTTTTTTTTCCATCTGCCATATCTGCTCATTTAGATTTACCCTATTACTTATAAAAAGTTGAGCCCATAGGCTACTATTTATTTGAGCTACTCTTGTGGCATCTTTAAAGCTAGGTCCTAATAGCTCTTTTATTTCTTTGACATTGCACATATCCATAAGAGCTAAAGCGGTAATATGGGGCATATGACTTGCTATAGCCATAGCTTCATCATGTTTGCCTGGATTAATTTCAGATATTGATTTACATCCAAGCATTTTTGCTAAGCTTCTTATCTTGCAAATAGCTTCATCACTACTTCTGACTGTAGGTGTTATAATGTAATTTGCATTAAGAAACATCTTTGGATTTGCATAAGCAATACCTTTAAAATGACTTCCTGCCATAGGATGTCCACCCACAAACTCTAAATCATCTCTAAGACAAGAATTTATTTGACCTATTAAGTCTAGCTTAATCCCCGAAACATCTGTTATAAGAGCTTTATATTTGAAATCTTTCATATGTTCTTTTATAAATTCAATTGTTTCTTTTGGGTATAAACATACAATTACAATATCCGCTAAATTTAAAATCTTTTCAGCTTTGCTATCTCCAAATTTTATAAATTTCTTTTTAACAGCATCTTCAATTATGCCACTTTTTATATCTACTGCCATTATATTTCTAAACCCTTTTTGTGAAAGAGCTCCTGCTATCGAACCACCTATTAATCCAAGCCCAACTATTGCAACCCCTTGATTTTTATCTATAGTAAAATCTACTTCATCCATATCGAAAACCATTAAAATGAAACTACCTTATTTTCAATCATTACAAGCTGATTGATTGTATGCATTAAATTTGTGAACTGCAGGGGGGTTATAGACTGCTGTCCATCACATTTCGCATTTGCTGGGTCATTATGAACTTCTATCATAAGTCCATCCGCTCCGACAGCTATAGCAGCTTTTGATAATGGCTCTACCATCCAAGCTAAGCCAGCTGCATGACTTGGATCTACAATTACTGGCAGATGACTTAATTTTTTTATAGCAGGAATAGCACTTAAATCTAAAGTGTTTCTTGTGTAATTTTCAAAGGTTCTAATTCCTCTTTCGCATAGTATTACATTTTCATTCCCTTCTGACATAATATATTCAGCTGACATAATAAATTCCTCTATACTTGAAGACATCCCTCTTTTTAAAAGAACTGGAACCTTGCTTTTCCCAACCTCTTTTAAGAGTTCAAAGTTTTGCATATTTCTAGCTCCTACCTGCATTACATCTACATGCTCTTCAAATATATCTAAATGAGACGCTGACATAATTTCAGTCACTATCGGAAGACCAGTTTCTTTTTTTGCTTCAACCAATAATTTTAATCCATCTTCTCTAAGTCCTTGGAAGCTGTACGGAGATGTTCTTGGCTTAAATGCTCCTCCTCTTAAAAAACCTGCTCCAGATGTTTTCACATCTTTTGCTATGGATATAATCTGCTCTCTGCTTTCTACTGAGCATGGACCAGCTATTATTCCTATATGTCCACAGCCTATTTTTCTTCCTGCTACTTCCACTACGCTTCCTTCTGGCTTTATTAGTCTATTGGCTTTTTTAAATGGTTCTTGGATATTTACAACTTTTTCAACATTTTTGTTTGCACTTATTAATTCTTTATCTATTTTGCTTGTATCTCCTACAAGTCCTATTATATGGCGACTTTCACCCACTACTTCATGTACACTGCATCCAAGACTTTGCATTTTTAATTTTATCTTTTCAATTTCTTTTCTTGATATACCAGGC
>CAZFTH010000039.1:0-11523 GCA_964521745.1 uncultured Peptostreptococcaceae bacterium | reverse complement strand
TTTAATTGTTGATTTTTCTTATACTAAGGGACAAAAAGACTTTGATATTTTATCTGAAGAATATGCAGTCAGAACCAAATATAAAAATGGTGAGTTACAGGTGCTTTTGTCTTATTTCAAAACCGAAATATAATAAGAGCTTGATTATCGATATAATCAAACACAATTAATCCATATTAGAAATTTTGTTATATTTACCATAAAGCCCCGGCCATAAGGCCGGGGTAACTTCATATTAAAAGGAATGATATCTTTGACGTATTATGATAAAATAAAGAAAGATAATATACCTAAACACATCGGTATAATTATGGATGGGAATGGAAGATGGGCAAAAAAGAGAATGCTTCCAAGAAGTTTTGGACATAAAGCAGGTGTAGAAACAATAAGAGATATAGTAAAAGCTTGTAATGAAATAAAAGTAGAATATTTAACTCTCTATGCTTTTTCGACTGAAAATTGGAATAGACCAGAAGAAGAAGTAACTGCATTAATGAAATTACTTTTAGAATACCTAAAAAAAGAAACTAAAGAATTAGATAAAAATAATGTAAGAATAAATGCCATCGGTGATTACTCAAAATTACCAAAGATAATTTATAAAGAGCTTTCTTCTTCCATTGAGAAAACTAAAAATAATACAGGAGTTGTAATGTCATTAGCTTTAAATTATGGAAGCAGAAATGACATAATGACAGGTATAAAAAATATTATATTAGATGAAAGAGAAAAGGGTATTGATATAGATAGTGTTGATGAAGATTTCTTAAGAAATTATCTAAGCACTAGACTATTGCCAGATCCAGATTTAATTATAAGACCTAGCGGAGAACTTAGACTATCTAACTTTTTAATGTGGGAAGCGGCATATGCTGAGTTTTGGTTTTCTGATATAAATTGGCCTGACTTTAAAAGAGAAGATTTATATAAAGCAATTTTTGATTATCAAAATAGAGATAGAAGATTTGGCAGCATAAGTTAGGAGGGGTATTTTGAAGGTCAGAATTATATCTGCACTAGTTCTTCTTCCTATATTTTTCTTTGTTATAATATATGGAGGACTTGTAACTAAACTAGCAGTTTTATTGCTTGCACTAATATCAATTAAGGAATTTACTAATGCATTTGCAAAATCAGGAATTAAACCTACAAATATTATTTTATATATACTAACAATATTATTTTTAATACCCAGCTGGGAAAATACATGGTCGGTACTTCCAGTTTTACTATTTCTATTGGTAGTTGGAGAAAGTGTGCTTCTTATCTTTGGGAAGAAAACTGTGGAAGATATTTCGGTTAGCATACTGACTTTTGTATATATAACAGTTGCCTTAAGTAGTGTAATTGTAGTAAGAGATGTATCATTTGATTTTATATGGTATATTTTTATTTTTGCTTGGGCTACAGATACTTGTGCGTATTTTTCAGGTTTTGCCTTTGGAAAACATAAATTGATGCCAAAAGTAAGTCCTAAAAAAACCATAGAAGGTGCTGTTGGTGGCGTTGTAGGCTGTATATTAATATCGACAATATATGCATATTTTGTTCATCCTGAGCATGTTATGTTTATAGGAGTCTCAGCTTTAGTTGGTAGCATTATATCTCAAGTAGGAGATTTGTTTGCATCCTCTTTTAAACGCAAGTTAGGAGTTAAGGATTATGGAAACTTGATACCTGGCCATGGTGGAATGCTAGATAGAATAGATAGTATTATTTTTACTGCGCCATTTACATATATAGTAATGTTTATAGCAAATTTAATATGATTAAAAATTAATAAAAAGCAGGTGTAATTATGAAAATAATATCTATATTAGGTTCAACCGGTTCAATTGGAACCCAGACTTTAGATGTTATAAGAAATAATAAAGATAAGTTTGAAATATATGGTTTATCTGCAAATAGGAGCGTAGACAAGCTAATAGATCAAATACTTGAGTTTAAACCAAAAATAGTTTGTATTTATGATGGGACTAAGTTTTTGGATTTAAAATCTAAAGTTGATGAATTAGATATAGATTATGATATAGAACTTTGTACTGGAATGGATGGTTTGAATAAAATCGCAGATGCAAAAGAAAACAATATACTTTTAACTTCAGTTGTGGGAATGATTGGACTTATACCTACTCTTACAGCTATAAAAAGATCTACAACCATAGCTCTTGCAAATAAAGAAACGCTTGTAACGGCAGGGAAATTAGTAATGCAAGAAGCGAGGAAATATAATGCATCTATTATTCCAGTTGACAGTGAGCATAGTGCTATTTTTCAGTGTCTAGTAGGAGAAGATATTAAAGATATAAATAAGATTATTTTAACGGCATCAGGAGGACCTTTTAGAGGTTTGAATAAAGAGGTTATTTCTAAAATGACAAAGCAAAATGCTCTAAAACATCCAAATTGGAGTATGGGTCAAAAAATAAGTATAGATTCAGCTACTCTTATGAATAAAGGTTTAGAGGTAATTGAAGCGAAGTGGCTATTTGATGTTGATATGGAAAAGATAGACGTAGTAGTGCATCCGCAAAGCATTATTCATTCTATGGTTGAATTTAAGGATAAAAGCATAAAGGCACAAATGGGAATACCAAGTATGAAGGGACCTATTTTGTATGCGTTTACTCATCCTAAGAGAATTGACTTTAATGAAGATGGATTAGACCTTTCAATATACAATTCTCTTACTTTTGAAGAGCCTAATTATGATAGTTTTCCATGTTTAAGATTAGCCTTTCAAGCTCTGGAAAAAGAAGGAACATATCTTTCAGTATTAAATGCAGCAAATGAAGAACTAGTGTATGCTTTTTTAAAGGATAAAATTAAGTTTTACGATATATCAAGTATAATTACTGACGCACTTTCTGAACATGATTTTACTAGCGAGCCTAATTTACATCAAATACTCGAAGCTGATAAGTGGGCTAGACAATATGTTAATAAAAAAATTTCAATGATAATATAGAAAAGGTGAAATAATGAATTTAATGACAATAGTATTAGCTTTAGTAGTATTTGGAGTTATTGTAACAGTTCATGAGATGGGACATTTTTTTACTGCTAAATACTTTGGTGTAACTGTGCATGAGTTTTCTGTTGGAATGGGTCCAAAACTATATAGTAAGATTAAAAATGAAACTGAATACTCAATTAGGGCACTTCCTCTTGGAGGTTATGTTAGAATGGAAGGTGAAGATAGCGAGAGTAATGACCCAAACAGTTTTAATAATAAGCACCCTCTTAAGAGAATGGCTATAATATTTGCTGGACCATTTATGAACTTTATTTTGACAATTATTTTGATGAGTATTTTATTTATGATTGTAGGAGTTCCAGTTAATAAAATAGGAGGATTAGTAGAAGATATGCCAGCTGCCAATTCAGGGTTAGAAGTTGGTGATAAAATAATACAAATAGATAATATTAAGATAGATTCATGGCAAGCTGTTACACAGTCAATACAAAGTTCTTTGGACAATAAATTAGAGTTTATAATTCAAAGAGATAATGAGCAAATGCTAATTAATGTAGATGCTGTAGAGGATTCTGGAAGAAAGGTAGTAGGAATATCACCTGCTTCAGAAAAGAGTCCAGGAAAATCTCTAGTTTATGGAACAAGTCAAACCATAACTATGCTTACAGATATGCTTAGATTTTTAGGAAAGCTTTTTACTGGGCAAGCAGGTGATGAAGGAGTAGTTGGACCAGTAGGTATAATAAGTGCTGTCGGTGAAGCTGCAAAATCTGGATTTGCAAATGTTATATCTCTAGCAGCTATTATAAGCTTAAACCTAGGTTTAATTAATCTTTTGCCTATTCCGGCATTGGATGGAAGTCGTATAGTTTTTCAAGCTATTGAGCTTGCAAGAGGAAAGAAAATAGATCCAGAAAAAGAAGGTTTTGTTCACATGATAGGAATGATTTTGCTTTTAGCGCTAATGTTATTTATAACATCTAAAGATATACTGAGGCTGTTTGGTTAAGGAGAAGAACAATGCAAAGAAGAAAAACTAGAAAAATATATGTAAAAGATATAACCATAGGAGCAGATTCCCCTATTGTAATTCAATCTATGACAAATACAAAAACATCTGATGCAAAATCTACTATAGCTCAAATAAAGGCATTAGAAAAAGCAGGATGTGAGATTGTAAGAGTATCAGTGCCTAATAAAGAAAGTGCTGATGCACTTAGTGAAATTATTTCAAATGTGGATATTCCAGTTGTAGCAGATATTCACTTTGATTATAAATTAGCTCTTGAATCTATAAAAAATGGAGTGCATGGGCTTAGAATAAATCCAGGGAATATTGGCAGTGAAGAAAAAGTAGTTCAAGTTGTAAATGAAGCAAAAAAAAGAAATATAAAAATTAGAATAGGTGTAAATGCAGGATCTTTGGAAAAAGATCTTTTAGACTCAATGGGAAGAACTCCTGAAGCAATGGTTGAAAGTGCTTTTAGACATATAAAAATATTAGAAAAATATGATTTTTATAACACAGCGGTTTCTTTAAAAGCAAGTGATATTCAAACAACTATAAAAGCCTATGAATTGTTTTCTAAAAAAAGTGACTATCCTCTTCATCTAGGAATAACAGAGGCTGGAACTTTAAAAGCGGGAACAATAAAATCATCTATTGGCATTGGATATATGTTATTAAATGGAATAGGTGATACTATTAGAGTTTCTTTGACAGCGGACCCTGTAGAAGAGATATATGTTGCTAAAGAAATATTAAAATCTTTAGGACTTGATAATGAATCTATAAAAATTATTTCTTGTCCAACTTGTGCTAGAACGGATATAGATATAATAGGATTAGCTCAAAAAGTAGAAAATGCTACAGCTAATATTAAAAAGAATATTTCAGTTGCAATAATGGGTTGCGCTGTAAATGGTCCAGGTGAAGCAAGGGATGCTGACTTAGGTATAGCTGGAGGGAAATCAGAAGCTTTGCTATTTAAAAAAGGTCAAATTATTAGAAAAATAGATGAAGATTCTATAATAGAAGTTTTATTAGAAGAAATAGATAAATTCTAAGTATTATACTTAGAATTTATCTATTTTACTGCTAATAGTTTAGATAATAAACTGTTTTTTGATTTAAATATAGGAGATGATTAATTTGAAAAGTTTTGAATTTATAAATCTAGATGCTTTAGATAACAATGTAGAGATAGATAACATAATATACTTCAAAACTGAAAAAAAGCTAAATCTTTATTTTAAATCGGATGCAATCATTCCTATACCCAAGTTAATAGATTTTGAAAATAAATTAAAACAGCAGTTTAAAAACTTGAACACTATATCGTTAAAACCAAGGTATATAATATCTGGCGATTTTAAAAAACTTCTGGGAGTTTATATTGATAATATAAGATATAGGATATCTGAAGTATGTCCTTCTACATTATGCTTAAACAAAGATTCTTTAAGTATAGATTTTATAGAAAATGAACATTGCATAAATATTAATGTAAAAGATATGTTTGTTTTAAAAAGACTTACATCTAAAAATCTAGAGTATTCTATATCTTCTATGATTCAAGAAGAATTAGGTTTTGCGTACAAGGTTAATATACAAGCTTCTAATATAGAAATTGATATGAATTTATATAATAAGGCAAAAGAAGAAGATACTACTTATATTATTAGTAATCTTGAAAAAGTAGCAAAAACATCAAATTTTTCAAAGGAAAAAGTAGAAAATAAGTTTACAGATAGATCATCCTACATGAAAAAAAATAAAAGCTTTAAAGATAATAAAGAAGAAATATTGTCAATAAGTGATTTGAAAGGGAATGAATATGCAATTTCTGTAATAGGAGATATTTTTTCTATGGAAAAAAGAGAGCTAAAAAATGGAAAAAATCTTTTTACTTTTGCAGTTACTGATTATTCGGCTTCTATTTTTTGTAAGATTTTTACTAAAGATGATGACGTTTCTGTAAATATAGGAGATTATGTAAAAGTTAGTGGGGATGTTACTTACGATGCTTTTGCAAAAGAGATTGTAATTATGACAAAAGATATAGAATTAAAAACAAAAAAAATCAGAAAAGATATAAATACTTCAAAGAGAGTGGAACTTCATGCTCATACAAATATGTCGGCTATGGATGCTATCCCATCAGTTAAAGCCCTTATAAAAAAAGCTAAAGAATTCGGGCATAAAGCAATTGCAATAACTGATCATGGAGTAGTTCAAGCTTTTCCAGAAGCTATGGAAGTAGGGCAAAAAGAAGGAGTGAAGATACTCTATGGCGTAGAGGGTTATCTTGTAAATGATATGTCTAAAATAGTATCGATTGATACTCAAGGTGATTTTGATGATGAATATGTAGTATTTGATATAGAAACCACTGGTTTTTCTAATGTATCAGATGAAATAACTGAAATTGGTGCAGTAAAGATAAAAAATAAAGAAATAGTAGGTAGCTTTGCTGAGCTTGTAAATCCACACATCCCCATACCCTTAAAAGTTCAAGAATTAACTGGAATTACAAATGATTTGGTAAAAGATAAACCGTCAATAGAAGAAGTCTTGCCAAGATTTTTAGAATTTATAGGTGATAATGTACTTGTTGCTCACAATAGTGATTTCGATATGGGTTTTATAAGAGCTAAAGCAAGACGTTTAAATCTTTCGTTCAAAAATAAAGACATAGATACTCTTAAACTATCTAGAATATTGCTGACGAGCTTAAAAAGACACAAATTAAATTTAATAACTAAGCATCTTGGAATAACACTTGAAAATCATCATAGAGCCGTTGACGATGCAAAAGCTACAGCTTTGATTTTTATTAAATTTATGGAAATGTTAATGGAAAAAGATATAAGTGACTTTACCATGGTAAATGATAAGTTAGGTAAGTTAGATTACAAAAGTATCCCTAGTAATCATATTACTATTTTAGCTAAAAATTATATAGGTCTTAAGAATCTTTATAAATTAATATCTGCTTCTCATATTGAGTATTTTTATAAGAACCCTAGAATACCAAAAAGTCTTTTAATAAAACATAGAGAAGGCCTTTTAATTGGAAGTGCATGTGAAGCCGGAGAGCTGTATCAAGCAGTTGTAAGAAGGAAATCAGATGAGGAAATTGATAATATAGCTCAATTTTACGATTATGTTGAAGTTATGCCTATTTCAAATAATAAATTTATGATAAAGAAAAATTCAGCAAAAGATGAAGATGAACTTAGAGAAATAAATAAGTTTATAGTAGAAATTGCTCTTAGGAACAATAAAATACCTGTAGCGACCTCAGATGTTCATTTTATAAATCCTGAAGATGAAGCATATAGAACAGTACTTAAACATTCATTAGGTTTTAAAGATGCAAATGAAAGTACCCCCCTTTATTACAAAACAACTCAAGAAATGTTAGATGAATTTTCTTATTTAGATTCAAATCTTGCAAATCAAATTGTGGTTGAAAATACAAATAAAATAGCAGATATGATAGACGACATACTGCCAGTGCCTGATGGGACATTTCCACCAAGAATACAAGGCTCAGATGAAGAACTAAGACAAATGTGTTTTGATAAAGCAAAAAAACTATACGGAGAAGACCTTCCTGAAATAGTAGAACAAAGATTAGAAAGAGAATTAGGTTCGATTATAAGTAATGGCTATGCTGTAATGTATATCATAGCTCAAAAACTTGTTACAAAATCTATGCAAGATGGATACCTTGTTGGGTCTAGAGGGTCTGTTGGGTCTTCGTTTGCTGCTACTATGAGTGATATAACAGAGGTTAATCCTCTTCCTCCTCATTATGTTTGTAGTAATTGTAAATATAGTCATTTTATAACTGATGGTTCTTACGGAAGTGGTGCAGATTTACCAGATAAGCTTTGCCCTGATTGCAAAACAAATCTTATCAAGGATGGGCATGATATTCCATTTGAAGTGTTTTTAGGATTTGAAGGAGATAAAGAACCCGATATAGATCTTAATTTTGCTGGAGAATATCAACCAAATGCCCATAAATATACGGAAGAATTATTTGGTAAGGGTTATGTTTTTAGAGCTGGAACAATAGGTACGATAGCTGAAAAGACTGCTTATGGATTTGCAAAAAAATATATAGAAGAAAATGAAATTGAGGCAAATGGAGCGGAGGTAGAAAGGCTTAAAAGTGGATGCACAGGTATAAAACGTACATCTGGACAGCATCCTGGAGGGGTTATGGTAGTACCAGATTACAAGGAAATTTTTGATTTTTCTCCTATTCAGTATCCTGCTAATGATTCTTCGTCGGGGGTTATTACCACTCATTTTGACTATCATTCTATCAGTGGTAGAATTCTTAAATTAGATATATTAGGACACGACGTACCATCTATAATAAAAATGTTAGAAGATCTTACAAAAACTAATGCGACTCAAATTCCTCTCGATGATAAAGATACTATGTCTTTATTTACATCTACTGACAAATTGCAATGCGACTTGTCAGCGATTAATTGTACTGTTGGAAGTTTAGGAATACCAGAATTTGGGACTAAATTTGTAAGACAGATGCTAATTGATACTCAACCTACTACTTTTGCAGAACTTGTGAGAATTTCTGGACTTTCTCATGGTACTGATGTATGGATTAATAATGCTCAGGAGCTTGTAAGAAATAAAGTTGCAGAGCTTAAGGATGTTATATCAACAAGAGATGATATAATGAATTATCTTATTTTGATGGGATTAAAACCTAAGACGGCTTTTAAAATAATGGAAAATGTAAGAAAAGGTAGAGGCTTGACTCAAGAACATGAAAATGATATGAAAGAGAAAAATGTTCCTTCTTGGTATATAGATTCATGTAATAAAATTAAATACATGTTTCCAAAAGCTCATGCAGCAGCTTATGTTATGATGTCATTTAGGATAGCTTATTATAAAGTACATCATAAGGAGGCCTTTTATGCTACTTATTTTACAACTAAGGCAGAAGATTTTGATGTTGAATTAATATCAAAAGGAAAAGATGCAGTTTTGGAGAAGTTAAAGGAAATAGAATCTCTTGGAAATAAGGCTACTACAAAAGAAAAGAATATAGCAACGGTCCTAGAAGTTGCTTATGAGATGTTTAGTAGAGGAGTAGAATTAGATAGGCTTGATTTATATAATTCTGACGCAAAGATATTTAAATTATCATCAGAAAAAGCCCTTATCCCTCCGCTTATTTCTATGCAAGGCTTAGGAGAGACGGTAGCCGTCAATATATCAAATGAGTCTTCAAGAGAATTTATGTCTATTGAGGACTTTAGGCAGCGGACAAAAGCTACCAAAACGGTAATTGAAACTATGATAAATTATGGTTGCCTTAACAATTTGCCAGAAACAAATCAACTTTCCCTTCTATAGTTGCTTGAGATATAATATTCTGTTATAATAACAGTGTGCGTTATTTAGATAAATTATTGTTGGATAAGATGCTCTGCTTTAGGCATGAGAATCTTAACAGATTAGCTTAATTAAGAAATCTCAGCAAGAGTGGGTGAACTAATACCCACTCTTTCATTTTATCTTTTCACAAAGCACAATACAACTTAATAGGAGGTGTTATTATGGCTAGCAAATTAGAGCTTTTAATAGAGGAAGTAGTAAGTGCCTTGATTGATGAACCATACGAGTTAGTTGATTTAGAGTATGTAAAAGAAGGATCCATGAAGTATCTTAGGATATATATAGATAAGCAAGGGAAAATGTCTTTAGATGATTGTCAACATTTTAGTCATTTAATAAGTGAAAAACTAGATGAATTAGATCCTATAGAAGAAAACTATATGCTTGAAATTTCTTCACCTGGACTAGATAGACATCTTAAAAAAGAAAAAGATTTTATAAGAGAAAAAGGTAAAGAAGTAGAGCTTAAATTATTTAAAGCTCTAGATGGAGTAAAAGAGTTTGAAGGCACTTTAGTAGGTCTAAACGACGATAATGAAGTTGAGGTACAGACCTCAAAAGGATTAATGAAGTTTCCTAAAAAAAATGTGGCAGTAATTCGCCTAATGATTAAAATATAAAGGTTTATCAAGGAGGAAAAATAATGAACGCTGAATTTATTGCTGCCTTAGAACAAATAGAAACAGAAAAAGGCATAAGCAAAGAAATTCTATTCGAAGCTTTAGAATCAGCACTACTTAATGCTTATAAAAAGAACTTCGGTACATCAAGTAATGTTAGAGTAGAAATGGACAAAGATAAGGGTGAAGTCAAAGTATTTAGTAGAAAATCAGTTGTAAATAAATATGAGTATGATTTAGCTGAAGGGGAAATTAGTGTTGAGGAAGCTCAAGAACGATATGGCCCAAACTATGGTGATGGAGATGTAATAGAAGAAGAAGTAACACCAAAAAACTTTGGAAGAATTGCAGCTCAAGCTGCAAGACAAATGGTTATCCAAAAAATAAAAGAAGCTGAAAGAGATATTGTTTATGAAGAGTTTCTAAATAGAGAATCTGAAATAATAACTGGAGAAGTTTCTAGACAAGGTAAGGGAAATGTATATGTAAATCTTAGCATAATTGGAAGCAAGGAGATTACTATAGCAGCAGAAGCAGTACTACCTCCTTCTGAGCAAATACCTTTTGAAAACTATACTCCAGGAGCTAGAGTTAAAGTTTATGTTCTTGAAGTTAAGAAAAACAACAATGTGCCACAAATTTTGGTTTCTAGGAGTCATCCAGGGTTAGTTAAAAGACTATTTGAAAGTGAAGTACCGGAGATTTTTGATGGTGTAGTTCAAATAAAGTCGATATCAAGAGAAGCAGGCTCAAGAACCAAGATGGCTGTTCACTCTTTAGATGAAAATGTAGATCCTATAGGAGCATGTGTAGGGCCAAAAGGACAAAGAGTTAAAAATATAGTAGATGAGTTAAAAGGTGAAAAAATAGATATAATAATCTACAGCGAAGATCCAAAAGAGTTTATATCGGCTTCTTTGAGTCCATCAAAAGTAGTTTTAGTTGATATTAACGATGAAGACAAGAGTGCTAAGGTAGTAGTACCTGATGACAAATTATCATTAGCTATAGGCAAGGAAGGTCAAAACGCAAGATTAGCAGCGAAATTGACCGGATGGAAGATAGATATAAAAAGTGAAAGTCAGGCCGAATTATAGGAGGGATAGGAATGAAGCAGAAGAAAATTCCTCAGAGAAAATGTATAGCCTGTAATGAAAGAAGCGACAAAAAAGCATTAATTAGAATAGTAAGAAATAAAGATGGAGAGATTTTCTTTGATCCAACATTAAAGGCTAATGGAAGAGGAGCTTATATCTGCAAAGAAATGGCATGCTTGGAAAAAGCCATAAAGACAAAAGCACTAAACAGAGCTTTTAAAACAGAAATTTCACAAGAAGTTTATGAAAAATTAAAAATGGAGCTGGAAAAACTTGAATCTAAGTAAAGTGTTAACTCTTATAGGATTTGCTTATAAAAGTAGAAAAATGGTATCTGGAGAAGGAATTACACTGGAAGCTATAAAAAAAAATAAAGTTAAA
>CAZFTH010000038.1:4539-11572 GCA_964521745.1 uncultured Peptostreptococcaceae bacterium | reverse complement strand
TACTATCTGACTGTCCATATGAACTTCTTGCTCTTCTTGGCTATCTGGGCGTAGCTTGGTGCTTACATCATCTTTGTTTATAGGCGTACACGATATCACCCCAAGACTTATAAAAAATACAGCGATTATTGCAATCAGATTTTTATACACCAAGCTCACCTCCTTCTTAAATTTATATCAAGACTTCAATCTTTGCCCATTTGCCTTCTATATCCTTTATTTCTTTAGAAAAATTTAGGTTTAGTGGGGTTTTAAAAAGTGGCCCATCGTAAACTACAGTATGGTACTCTCCGTTTTCTCCACATACGTCAGCCCCTGTTTTTTCGATTTCTTCAAGCAGTTCGTGACTCAGGTCTCTTCCTAAAAACTCTGGGCTCATCATAGTTTTATTTACTACTACTATCTTTGCCTTGAATCCAAGGTCTATAAATTCCTTCACTAGTTTTTTCCTATCTTCTTGCCATAGCGGAAGAACTGCTGTCATCTGAGCTTTTTCACAAACTGTCTCTTCCCATTTTCTATGTTCATCTAAATCAATATCTCCAAATATTCCGTAATTTATGTCTTGGCTTTTAAAAGCTTCTAAATTTCTTACAAATACAGCCTCATAATCTTCAAATTTAGCTCGCCCTATTGTAGATTCTAGGTCTAATGCATTTACTTGAGCCTTTATTATATCTTCATTTAATCTATGCGCAGAGCTGACATCATTTTCTATACTAAACATAGTAAAAAGCATCTTTGGCTTATAGCCTTGATTCATGGCTCTATAAAGAGCTAAGCAAGAATCCTTTCCTCCGCTCCACGACACAAAACAATTTTTATCCATTATATCACTCTTCTCTTATCTATGACTTTGTGAAAATAAAAAAATACAATTAAATCAAACATTTCTTGATTATGCTGCTATTAAATACTGTTTTATTGACAATAACTATTTATTTCTAAATTAATAATACTCGAAAAATGGTTTTTAATACAACTACTAACAAAAAATATATTTAAGCTTAGAAATCATATGTTTTTTAATTTACAAAAAATTAAGTTGAGTAGATTTTTTCATTCAAAATTCAACTCAAAATCAATCATATGTCTTGGAAAATAAAACTAAAAACACTGTTCCTAAAAGAATAATGATTCCTCCATAAGCCATTGATATTCCTATGTCAAAATCATGAAGTGCATTTACCATAGCAATAGATAGTGGCTTATTGTGGACTCCATATAGTAGCGCGGATATAGTATATTCCCCTAAAGACCTCATAAAAGCTAAAGAAAAACCTGATATTATGCCAGAGCTTACTATGGGAATAAAAATCCATCTGAAAGTCTGGTTGTTACTAGCTCCAAGGTTTCTAGATGCAAAATCATATTCTGGGTTATAGTTAGTAAAAGCAGTATAGGTGCTTCTTGATACAAGGGTAATAGTCGCAATCACATAAGCTATTGGCAATATGCTATAGGTTCCTACTAGAGAGTTGTTGAAAAGAAGAATGTGTTTTTTATTAAATGCAGTAATCAAATTCACCCCAAGTGTACTTGCTGGTATAGCCATGGGTATTATAATTAAAAAGTTTAAAATTTTTGATAAAAATCCTTTGTCCTTAATAAAAAGATAGGAGCTAACTATTGCTATCAAAGATGCTCCTCCTGCTGCTATAAGTGACATTTGAATACTATTTTTAACTGGTGATAGAATCCTTTTTTGCAAAAATATTCTCTTATAATTTTCCAAAGTGAATTCATCAGGAAAAATTTTCATCATCCAGCTACTTGAATCTGCAAAGGAAAGCACAACAATACCTACAATAGGCGTTATTATAAATAGTATAATCAAATACGCACATAGGTTCATTGCTAGGCTTAAGCTTTTATTTTTTATTACCACTTTTTTCATAGTTATATTTCTTGTATTCTTAGCAACGATATTTTGCTTGCTATAAAAATTATAAAGTAGCATAGTAATGACTGATATTCCCATCAATAGTACTACTTGTACTGATGCCATCTGCATCTGATTGTTCATCTTAGACTGAAGAATTTGAGTACTCATCATTCTGTAGCCTGAACCTATCAAATAAGGAGCTGAAAACGAGCTTACTCCTGTTGCAAAGGTCATAAAAGCAGAGGTTAAGATGGCTGGCTTTAAATGAGGAAAAATAATATCCTTGAAAACTTGAAATTTACTTGCTCCTAGACTTCTAGCAGATTCAACTGCACTGTAGTCTAAAAATCTGAGAGCTATCTTGGTGTTGATATAAAAATAAATATACTGCGTAAAAGTATGAACAAAAATTATTCCATTTATACCAAAGAATTTAATTGGTGGCTTTTCAAGATTGAGTAATAGCTTAAGAGCTTGATTTATGATCCCCATCTCAGAGTAAAGCTGGATAAAAGCTATAACTATTATTACTCCAGGCAAAACAAATGGTGTCAATAGTATGATGTTTATCAGCTTTGCAAATCTAGTTTTATAGTACTGTGTATAAAATGCCATAAAAACGCCTACTAGCATACAAGTTATAACAGTTAGAATTCCAACTTTAATAGTATTTTTTAGAGCCGTTATCATAACAGGCGTAGAAAAAAAAGCAATATACTGACTTAGAGATAAATTCCCATCGCTTGATAGTAGACTAATTCTAAATATATTTCCAATAGGATAGACTACAAAAGTTATACCTAAATAAATTAAGCCAAGATATATGAGCTTGTTAATAAAGCTCTTTGCATTCATTTTTTCGCCTCCTAATCTATAAGTTTTTTGACTGCCGAAGTTGGTATTTTCAGCCCTATATTATCCCCTACAGAAATTAATTGGTTGTTGTATAAGTTAGCTTTTGATATCTTTAATACCAAATCAGCAACCCTACATTTATAAACTATGTTGTTTCCATTAAATTCTATATCCATTACTTTCGCTCTTATAGAGCCTTCTTCAGATATTTCAATATCCTGCTGCCTGATACATACGAGATTACTTTGAATATTTTGTAAATCCACATAAGAATACTGCTCTTTTTTTATAATATTCGATTCATCAATAAACCCTGCCACAAAAGAGGTTTTAGGGCTATTATAAAGATTTACAGGGCTATCAGTTTGTATTAGATTTCCTTCATTAAAAACTCCTATCGTGTCAGAAATAGCCATAGCTTCTTTTTGGTCATGGGTTACAAATATAGTTGTAATTCCAAATTTCTTCTGGATATCTCTTATTTCATTTCTCATTTTATCTCTTAGCTTTGCATCTAGATTAGAAAGAGGCTCATCTAGAAGTAGCACCTTTGGCTGTATAGCAAGTGCTCTAGCTATGCTGACTCTTTGCTGCTCACCACCAGAAAGCTCATTGATATTTCTTTTTCCATAGTCACCCATATTGACAATTTCAAGATAGTAATCAACCTTGTCCTTGATAATATTTTTATCAACTTTTCTTGCTTTTAAGCCATATCCTACATTGTCAGCTACACTCATATTTGGAAAAAGAGCATAGTTTTGAAATACCATAGCAATTTCCCTTTTTTCTGGAGCTAGGTTTGTTATATCTCTTTCTCCTAGCCTGACAGAGCCCGAATCTAGGCTTTCAAATCCTGCCAATATTCTAAGTAGAGTTGTTTTTCCGCATCCTGAAGGTCCCAAAAATGTAAATAGTTCTTTATCTTTGATATGCAAGTTAATATTTTTTAATATAGTTTTTCCATCAAAGGACTTAGTGATATTTTCAAAATATATATCAGCCATTATTATTTCCTTTCTAAAAATAGCCCGCAGAAATTAAGTAAAATCAAATTTCTGAGGGCTATAATTGTTATTGTTTAATTTTTATAAAATTTTTAATTACTGAATGTCTTTAGCAGAATCTCTTATTTCTGTATCCCACTTATTTAGCCAATCTAATTCATTTTCAGCTACATTTTTCCAGTCAATTTTCATGCTCTTAAGTGGTGTTTGCATCCACTCTGGACCTTGAGGAATTGCACTGTCAAGTGTAGGCATACGATCAAACTCGTTTGCTAGTTTAACTTGAACTTCTTCGCTACCTGCATACTCCACAAATGCTTTTGCTGCATTTGGATGAGGTGCATTTTTGATTGCTGCAATAGCATCAGTAATCACTATTGAGCCTTCCTTTGCATCTACTATTTTTAGTGGCATAGCATTGTTGTTTATATTGTCAGTAATAGAGCTTAATACACCATAACTAATTGGAGCTTCATTTTTTCCTACTGCTTGGAAATGTAATGACCCGCTTCCGTAATAATTTTTTGTATTGCTGTCTAGCATTTTAAGATACTCTACGCCTTCTTCGAAACTAGCATTTTTGCTGTAGTAGTCTAATAGTCCAACAATTACAGCTCTTTGAGAAGAAGAAACATAGTCTCTAGAAACAATTTTATCCTTGTATTTTGCATCTGCTAAATCAGCCCAGCTAGTAGGTGCATCTGCTTCAGCTATTACATCACTATTGTAAAAAATAGCTACAGGAGTTTGCATTACACCAAACCATCTGCTTTCTGCATCTTTAAAATCTGGATTCAAGCTAGAAGACCATGATGGATTAATTGACTCAAATATTCCCTCTTCTGACATTGTAATATATAAAGAGGATGCTCCACCATACATAATGTCAGCTTGCGGACTGTCTTTTTCTGCTCTTACTCTATCAGCAAGTTCTCCCTTTAAATTAATAAATTCAACTTCTACTCCAGTTTTTTCTGTGAAGCCTGCTGCAACAACCTCTAGCATGTCCTCACCGTGAGTAGAATAAATTACAAGTTTATCCTCTAAGTCTTCTGATACTGCTTCAGTACTCTCCTCTGCTACTGGCGCGTTAGCTGTTTCTTCTTGCTTTGGTGTGCATGCTGCTAATGAAACAACTAAAATTAGCGAAAGAAGAATCATCAGCGATTTTTTTAATAATTTCATAAATATCCCTCCATAAAGTTTCTATACATATATTGTAAATACTATAATGTATGCCTTACTTTACAATTTAGCGCTAAAAATCAATAAAATCCAATTAATAAAATTAATTAATAAAATTAATTTTATCTATAGTTCACTGATTAAGTATAGTTAAATTATCTTAAAAAAAGTTAAACCACCTATAAATTAAACTTTATAGGTGGTTTTATTAAGCTTACTGATAAAGCACTGTTGATTCTGGAGATTTAAGAGCCTTTCTTTTTATAACTGGAATAGAAAGAATTTCAGCTATAATCTCAACATGATCCTTTATTTCTCTCTTTAGTTTTTCATGTATCACTATGCCATCTATCGAGCCATAGATAGAGTCAATACACTTCATAAGGTAATCTCTAGCATCTTCTCCCATATACATTTCATTTTCTAGCCATCTGCTAGGAAGAATATGTGTCAGCGAAACTGGGTGAGATTTATGAAGAACAGCATTTGTTATGGTATCTTCAAAATGAACTCCTCCCATATAAAGTACAGTAGGCGCTTTTTCTTCAGACGCAAAAGCATCCATAAGTGCAAAGGCTATTACACTCGCAGCCACAGGGTTGTTGTAGCTTTCAGAAGTGCTCCCTATCTCTATATCTAAAAATGGTAGCTTGCTTTCTTCTATCCACTCACTTTTTCCGTCATACACTATGCCCGACCAGTGAGTTGCTTCTGTTGTCACCTTAAATTCCTCTAGATTTAGTCTTTCTCTATGATGCTCTAAAGCTCTAGCTAAATTTGTAGATGGAACAGGATTACTTGGGCTATATCTAGCAGATGCCAAATCCCCTACTGTATGAATGCACAGCACTTTATCAGGAGCATTTTGACCTCCATGCCAATTTACCATTGCCGCTATATCAAAATCTTCAAAGTATTCATTTATAGTTGGCAGGTAACTGCTATAATCTGCACAGATAACTACCTTGGTCTTTACGAAATAGAATTCATTTGAAGCTTCATCTATATATTTTAAAACCTTATATCCATCTACCTCTATGTCTGTTTCTGTCAGTTCAAAAGATTCCATAATTTTTTCTAATACTTTCAGTGCTACCTCATCTTTGCTTTCATCTATACAAAAGAAATACACTGCTTTTTTTGAAGCCATAACCTAAGCCCCCCTTCTAATCAAAATCTAGCTTTGCATAGTCATTAATACATTTAATATAGTTTTCAGGGTCAGTAACTTTTTCGGCTGAGATTTTTTGAAAGTTATCCGCATCTTATATTTTATTATAGATATTTTTAACGTGTTTATCAACAATTTATAATTATGATTTCTATTCTTAATATTGCGATGAAAATCCTGCTAAAAATTTCTGCAGTGTTTCATCTTTTGGATTATCAAAGACTTCTTCCGGTGTTCCAATTTCCTTAATAACTCCTTCGTAAAGATACACAATTTTATCTGATACTTCTTTGGCAAAAGCCATCTCATGGGTTACTATGACCATGGTCATACCTTCATCTGCTAGCTGCTTAATAACCTGAAGTACTTCACCCACAAGTTCAGGATCAAGAGCTGATGTAGGCTCATCAAAAAGCATAACGTCCGGTTCCATAGCTAATGCTCTGGCTATGGCCACACGTTGTTGCTGACCACCCGATAACATAGCTGGATAAACGTCTACTTTGTCATCTAATCCAACTTTATGCAATAAAGAAATGGCCTTTTCCTTAGCTTCTTTCTTCTCTTCCTTTTTTACAACCATTGTACTCAACATAACATTTTGTAGGGCAGTTTTGTGAGGAAAGAGATTAAATCGTTGAAAAACCATGCCCACACGTTCTCTTAATTGATTGACATCATGTTTTTCTGAAACAATTTTTTTCTCACCAATATATATGTCACCCTTATTCTTTTTCTCTAAGAAATTAATACATCTTAGTAATGTGCTTTTTCCTGAACCGCTACCACCGATGATACTGACTACTTCTCCGGGATAAACGCTTAAATCTACACCTTTTAATACTTCTAAATCATCAAAATATTTATGCAATCCAACTACTCGAATCATTGGCTTATCTTTCATTAACTTTCAACCTACCTTCCAAACGT
>CAZFTH010000038.1:0-4529 GCA_964521745.1 uncultured Peptostreptococcaceae bacterium | reverse complement strand
CGAAATAATCACATAATAATAGACTCCTGCTGTGAATAAAATTGGAAATGGATCAAAAGTTGCTGACACTAGCTGTCGAGCCATAAGAATTGTTTCAGTAATCGTGATTACACTAGCAAGTGAGGAATCCTTAACTGCTATAATAAATTGATTACCTAGTGATGGTACTGAACGCTTAAAAGCTTGTGGTAAAATTACATGGCGAAAAGCTTGTAATTTAGTCATCCCCAAAGCTCTTGCTGCTTCGTTTTGTCCATAGTCAATTGATTCAATAGCTCCTCTAAAAATTTCACTAATATAGGCACCACTGTGAAATGCCAAACCAATAATAGCTGATGTAAATGCATCAAACTCAAGTCCTAGTTGAGGCAAACCATAAAATATAAAGTACAATTGAAGCAAGAGTGGCGTTCCACGTACAATTGATACATATACATTAGCTATAATCTGCAACACCTTTAATTTTACTAATTTTAACAAAGTCACAATCAATCCAAATAAAGTCCCTAATAAAATAGAAAAGAAAGATAACTGCAGTGTTAAATACACTGCAGGCAAAAAATTTGGGGCGTATTGAATTATTGTTCCAAAAAAACCTTTAATTGCTTCCAAATATTAACCCCTCCTATTTTTCTAATATATTAAGACCGAACCATTTATTACTTATTTCTTCATAAGTACCATTGTCTATAATTGTTGCTAATGCACCGTTGACCGCTTTTAATAAATCTTCATCCTCTTGACGAATAGCGATAGCAATTTCTTCATCATATAATAAACTTCCTGCCGGTTGTATTTGAACATCATACTTTTCAGGTGCTTGAAGGCCAACAAACTTAGCAGTTACAAGTCCATCCATACGGCCATCTCCCAAGGCTCTAAAGTTATCCACATCAGATTCGAATTGCATGATTTCACCCACGTTATCCATGGCACTTAGTGCGTCATGGAAAGTTGTTCCTGTTACAACACCGACAATTCCATCATCTATATCTTCAATCCCTGTAATATCTGAACCAGTTGGTACAAAAAATTGAGCTCCATCGTAATAATAAGGATCTGAGAAAGCAACTTTTTCAAGACGCTCTGGTGTTACAGCCATACTTCCGATAATCATATCAAAACGTTTACTCTCAAGCCCTCCAATAATACCATCCCATGCAGTTGTAATCGGTTTTGCTTCAACACCGATTTCAGCTGCAATAGCTTTTGCAATATCAATATCAAATCCATCTATTTCTCCATCTTCATTAATAAAATTAAATGGTGGATATTGACCAGTCATGGCAAAAGTCATCACCTTGTCTTCTTTTACTTTTTCAAAGGTTGTGTTAGATAAATTACTACATCCTGCTAGCATAACAAGTGATAGCGTAAGTACTGTTGATAAAACAACTTTCATATTAATTTTTTTCATAAATACATCTCCTTTTCATTTTGTGTTTGATTAAATATTCATATAGCCAACATTCATACTGTAGGATACCGCTCGTACAATAGTATAAAGCGTATGATATCCCTTCTTCATTTAACGACTTTTTGATTTCTTCAAAAAGCTAGATAGAGTACATTAATTTAGACAGAAAAAATTAAAGGCTCAAGATGGAAGTGATTTTTTTTAATTTACTCACTTTGTTTTTAATTAAAAAAACTTAGGCACTCTAACTCTGTATATTCACAGAGTTAGAGTGCCTAAGTTTCGCTAAATTATATCATTAACTCACTTTATACCATGTCATCACATAGTATAGTATATGACCATTTGATCCTATACAAGCCCCAGCTCATTGCTGAGTTTTTCCATCGTATCTTTCGACACTACAGACTAGCTAATTCATCTCCACATCAATTCTCATCTAGAAATGGTACGTAAATCAACTCGCAAATCTATCTACTCGACACATGTACTTCACTATCTATCCTTATAGTAAAATTGTAAATCAAAAGTTTTATTCTATTTACAATTTATGTCATTATACTATTCAAGAGCCCTTTTGTCAAAAAAACAACTTATCAAACACTTTTAGTTTATTAATCTATATCCAATATACCTTCTATATTGCTAATAAATATATCCACTAGCACAGGATCAAAATGCTTTCCTTTTTGATTTCTTATATAGTCTAGGGCTTCTTCTGTGGAAAAAGCATCCTTGTATACTCTTTTGTGAGTCATCGCATCGAATACATCTATAATAGACAGCATCCTAGCCTCTAAAAGAATTTCCTCTTCCTTAAGCCCATTTGGATAGCCTGAGCCGTCGTATTTTTCATGGTGATTCAGTGCTAAATTTGCTGATATTTTAAGCATATCTAAATCAGATTTTTCAAAGATTTTATAGCCTACACTAGGATGAGTTTTAATAATTTCAAACTCCTCTTCAGTTAATTTTCCAGGTTTTTTTAGTATACTATCTGGGATAGCAATCTTGCCTATATCGTGCATCATGCTTGCCATTTTTAGAATTTCAGCTTCAGAGTGGGAGAAGTTTAGAAGCAAAGCAAAATTGTACATCATTTCTGATATCCTTTTTACATGTCCTGAAGTTTCTTCAAAATGATTTTCAACTACTTCTCCAAAGGTTATTATTATTTCTTTTTGAGTATTTACTATTGTATTGTTGAGGATATAGTTATCTAGCGCCACAGAGTAATTAGTCAAAAACAAATGTATCAAATCAAAATCATAGATATCATTATTGCCTTCTATATAGATGTAGTTATTAAAACTGTTTTTAGCATTGTTTTTTATTATAAAGCCCGAGTCTACAAATATAATTTTTTCTTCAGAAGTATCACTGTATTTGATTTTATCAACTACTTCTTTAAGCTCTGATACTAAGTCTATATCTTTTCCTATATAGCTTTTAAATTTTCCTGTTGCCGCTACAATTGTAGCTTTTTTATTTTTTTCTATAGTTACAAAGCCACCTTCTTTATCTACATCATCTCTTATATATACTATCTCAGGATTGTTCTTTTGAAAATTAGAAAGCTGGACTAAAATACTGGTTAAAAATTCATTTAGGCTATTATGTTCAAATAGGTTGGCGCTTGTCTTAATTATTTTCTTCAGTCCATTTTTATGAGTGTTTATTTGGTATAAATCTCTATAGTTTCTAAGAGCTGAATATAGAGTGGTGTAGAGTCTTTTTGCTGTCATCTCAGTCTTTAACCTATAGTCATTTATATCATAATCTCTTATGACAGTTTCTTCTGGTGCTTGTCCTGGCTGTCCAGTTCTAAGGACTATTCTAGTCATTTTGTTATCTAGTCTTCCTCTTAGAACCTCCACTACATTAAGTCCAGAATGATTGTCCTCCATGACTACATCTAGAAAAAGTACAGCTGTATCTGGATTTTCTTCTAGAGCCTTTATGGTATCTTCTCCAGTATAGGTATCTATAAACTCCAGACCTTTTCCTTCAAATTCAAAATCCTTGAGCATCATTTTAGTTATGACGTGAATTTCTTCATAATCATCAGCAATCATTATTTTATAGTTTTCTTTGGTTTTTAGCTTTGGCTTTGAATCCTCTGATAAAAAATCCAACTTGATGTTGTCTAAATTCAGCTTTTCTTTCATACTCTCACAGTCCTTCATCTTTTGATTTCTATAATAAATTCTGTCCCCTTATCAATCTCGCTTTTGCAGCTTATCTTTCCATTTAGTTTTGCAGTTACAAGGTTATATACTATATTCATCCCTAGTCCACTGCCGCCCTTGCCTCTATTTGTAGTATAAAAAGGTTCAAAAACTCGCTTTTTGACTTCTTCGTTCATACCTAAGCCATTGTCCTTATAATGTATGATGAGATTTTCACCCTCTGGCGCTACTGATATATTTATCTGCCCAGATTTCATATCCTTAAATCCATGAATCAAGGAATTCATGATAAGGTTTGTAAAAACTTGAGAAATTGCTCCTGAATAGTTGTTAATAAGTAAATCATCAGGGCAATCGATTTTAAATTCTACATTTTTATTTTTGTATTCGTGTTTTAAACTGAGCAGTATAGAATCTATATATTCCCTAAAATTAAACCTGCTTTTTTCTTCTATAGATTGGTTTACTGCTATTTCCTTAAAGCTTTTTACACGCTCTGCCGCTCTATATAAATTGGAATTTAAAATAGCTGTAGTCTCATCTATCGATTCAATATAAGAAACTAATCCAGATTTTGAAACACTTCCCTCGAGTAGTTCTTTTTTAAAGCTATCATTATTTGTTTCCATAAGCGAGGATGCAGATACTGCTACTCCAAGAGGAGTATTGATTTCGTGAGCTACACCAGATACTAGCTCTCCCAGGGAGGCCAGTCTTTCCTTTTCCATCAGTTCTTCCATCACTGCCTTTAAATTTTTAGTTTTTTCGTCTATGATTAAGTTCATTCTATGAGTTTCTGTTTTATGAAGCTCTTCTATTTCATTTTGCTTTTCAACTAGCTTTCCTATATAGCTCTTTATATTGTCTAACATTAGATTAAAGCCCTTAATCATTTCATGTACTTCTTTAATATGTCCTCTTTT
>CAZFTH010000037.1:0-11742 GCA_964521745.1 uncultured Peptostreptococcaceae bacterium | reverse complement strand
ATCTCTTTGCTCTGATATCCATGAATTGTGAGGAGAAATAAATACATTTTCCATATCCCAAAGCTCACTGTCAGCATTTAGAGGCTCTTTTTCAAAAACATCTAAAGCTGCTCCTGCTATTTTTTTATTTTTTAAAGCCTCAATTAAAACTTTTTCATCTACTACATTTCCTCTAGAAACATTAATTAACATAGCAGTATCTTTCATCCATGAAAATTTTTCTTCATCTAGAAAATGGTAGGTTTTAGGTGTAAAAGGGAGCACCATTACTAGATAATCAGCTTGTCCTATAGCTGTCTTTACATCATCTATAGCATATACTCTATCAAAGTACAAAGTTTCACTTCCTTTAGTATTTACACCTACTAAATTCATTTCAAAGCCTTGAAGTCTTTTTGCTGCCTCACTAGATATAGTTCCAGTGCCTAAAAAAGTTACAGTCTTACCATATAATTCAGTAAGTTTTGAATCTAGTTTCCATTTCTTTTCTTTTTTATTATCCCAAAACTTTACAGCTTTTCTTGAAAGCATAAGAAGATTCATTACTATCCATTCACCCATAGGTATGGAGTATCCACCTCTGTTGTTTGACAAGATGATAGATTTATTTAAGATATCCTCTTTTGGTATGAAATCAAAGCCTATGCTAGATAGCTGAATCAGCTTAAGATTTGGAAATTTCGTTATGTCTAATCTATCAAAAGGATTGTAGCAACACATAACCTCCGCATCATAAGGCACCTGCTCAGGAGTAAATCTGCCTTCATCAATAATCTCAACTTCATAACCTAAAGCTCTGATACTATCCATTTTTTCTTTTCCATAATCATAAGTAAATAATACCTTCATAATATTTCTCACCCTTTCTTTGATACAATAAAGTTTTTATTTATTATTTAAGCTAAAGCTGTATCATCTACTAGATTTTTAGCCCATTTGTTTGAAAGAACCCTCGGAAGTCCTACTATAGTTTTAAAAAACTCTTCAAAACTAACCATAAGCACTATAAAATGAATCGGAAGCTTAAACCAAAGAGCCCCTAAAAAAGCCATCGGCACGCCTATAAACCACACTCCACCCATTTCTAAAAACAAAGCATATTTTGTATCTCCGCCACTTCTTAAAATACCTATAATCAAGGCTGTATTAAAAGTAACAAAGGGAGAAAAAAAGCATTTTACTAGCAAAATATTTCTAACACTTTGTTCTAGATTAGGTGTAACTCCAAACCATGTATTTACTATAGGTATACTAGTATATAAAAGTAATCCTACTCCTGCTCCTATAGAAAAAGTAATCACACAAAATTTCTTAGCATACTGAATTGCTATTTCATCTCTTCCTGCTCCCAGCTCACTTCCAAGCATAACTGCGCAAGCATTTCCCACTCCCATAGAGCCTACCATAAATATGTTTGAAACAGTATTTGCAACTTGAACTGATGCAATAGCTGTAGTTCCTACCCTAGAATAAGCTACTGAATACATAATAGTTCCTAGAGACCACATCATTTCATTTATGATAACTGGGGTTGCAGTTTTATAGTATTTTTTTAAAAATTCTCTATCAAAAGCCACTAATTCTTTAAACTTTGCAGCAAGAGGATGATTCTTATCTTTATATATTATGAGTATCATAAGTATTAATTCTGTGATTCTTGATATTGTAGTAGCAAGGGCCGCCCCACTAACCCCTAGCTCCGGAAATCCAAATTTACCAAAAATTAGTAAATAATTTAGTCCAGTATTAATTATTAGGGATATAGAACTTACTAGCATAGGCATTTTTGCTTTTTGAACACTTCTGCAAGAAAATCCATAAGCAAAACTTATAGCTGTAACTACATAACTAATCCCTATTATCCTTAAATATGATACCCCAAGATTCATAACTTCATCTTTTGCATCAAAAATCATCATTATATATCTAGGAAAAACAATAGCTACAAAAGAAAATAAAAGCCCTATAATTGCAACTGATACAATTGCAAAACCTAAGGTTGATTTTATTTTTCCAATATCTTTTTTTCCCCAATACTGAGATATAAAAATACTAGCTCCTGAGCAGACTCCAAATGAAATTAACATAAAGAAAAAGAATAGCTGATTTGCCATTCCTACTGCGGCTAAAGCATTTTCACTCACCCTGCCTATCATCAATATATCTATCATATTAAGTGATGAGCTTATTAAATTTTGAATTGATATTGGTATAGCAATAGAAAGTAAGGTTGAAAAAAATGTTTTGTCAAAATTAAATTTAGTCGATATCATGTCTTTGTACTTCTAAACAATAATGTAGTTTAGTCCTTTCTAATTTAGTCTTAATAAAAATATGTTACATTATAATAAAAAATATTGCACTAGTTTTGTGTAATTATAAATGTCAAAAAACTAAGCAGCCATAGGCTGCCTAGTTAATATCAATAAGGAAAAATTCACTTTTTTCTAAAGCCTTGATTTTAAGCAAATCACTGTCTTTAGTTCTTCCAGAATCTTTATTATTTAATATATGTCCATTAATATCTATTTCTCCATCTAACAAAAATATAAAGGTCTTTCTTCCTTCAGTTGGCTTATACTCTAAAGATTTATTTTTTTCTAACACACTCATATAAAAATTTATGTCCTGCCTAATGTGGCATAGTCCATCATCTTTAGCAAAAATTTTATAAAAACAGTTCTTAGCTTTTTCTTTATCGACACTCAGTTTATCATATCCAGCCTTATTTTCGTAATCGTTTGGAGAAAACCAAAACTGCAAAAATTTTAGAGGATAAGTTTTCGAAGCATTTCTTTCACTATGTTCTATGCCATCTCCTGCATGAAGTATCTGAAACTCAGAAGCCCCTACTAGAGATGTTTGGTTAGTAACATTATCATGATGCTCTAATTCCCCATCTAAAACATAAGTTATAATTTCCATATAATGAGTAGGATGCATATTAAAGCCCTTCCCCGGACTTAAGCTTTCTTCATTAAAAACTAAAAGATTTCCAAAATCATTATTTTCTTCATCGTAATAATCCTGAAAGGAGAAGGTCAAATACCCTTTAAGCCACTGTCTATCCACATAATGTCTTTGATCAGATGTAACAATATTTAGCACAAGCAACACTCCTATACCTGTATCACGATTTTATTAGTCTTATATTAATAATATCAGATTAATTTCTATAAGTGAATAACCAATGACAATATATAATATAAAACCTATATAAAACCTCCAATTATAGGAGCTATAATCTGAGACACAGAGCTATCTACTATACTAAATTCCTTTAATCTAATAGGAGAGCTCATATACAAGACCCCTTTTTTCTTTCCTTTATGGATTATTGGGGTAGATAAGACGCTGTCCCATTCTGGCATACCTGTGAGTTCATCTAATTTAGATACTTGCTCCCAATCAGTCAAATAAAGAGTTCTTTCTTCTTCAAAACAAGTTTTCACAATATTTTTATTCACTTGTTTCTCAAAACCATGCTTAATAGCAAAAATACCTTGAGAAGTTCCCTTGATTAAGAAATCTATTTCATTTTCCTTAAAATTTACTATATACAATTTTTCTGCTTCAAAGTATTTGAGGACTTCCAAAATATACTTTTCAAATTCTTCAGAATTTCCATCGCTATCTTTAATCAAATTAATTGAATTCACAAATAAATTTGCTCTTTGATGATTTTCTCCAAATATAGATGCTATGATATTTTCTTTTTTTCTATCAAATATATCAGAATTACTCAAGCTACTTTCCCAAATAGAAACCTTGTTTCGTCCAGAATCTTTAGCTTTATAAAGAGCTATATCCGCCTTATTAATAAGTTCTTCTTCCCAAACTCCGTGTTCTGGATATGTCGATATCCCCATACTTATTGTTATTGGCCTGCCATCTCCATCTTTAAGATTATTATATACATTTTCTCTTATTCTATTAGCAATACTATATGCTTCAAGTGAACTTGTAGATTTTAAAATTAAAACAAATTCTTCTCCGCCATATCTAGCAAACATATCTGTACTTCTAATAGAATCTTGTACTATCTTTGCAAACTGCTTCAAAATCAAGTCTCCAAAAGCATGCCCAAATGTGTCATTTACAGATTTAAAAAAATCTATATCCATAATGACCAAAGAAAACATACTCTTTTGACCTTGTGCACTTTCAAGCTCATTTTTGATATAGGCATCAAAATACTGCCTATTATAAACTTGAGTTAACTTATCAATAGAGTATTTTAATGATAAATTATAATTGTCAATAAAAGTTGATAATAAATTTATAAATTTACTTAATTCATTATAAGATTCTTCCGTAAAGCTATTTAAAATCAACTTTGATTCCAAATAAACATATCCTATAATTTTGTTCCTTGTCAGCCTTCTATCATTAATCTGTAAATTATCAGTATATATAGGAATACACATAAACCCTTTAGCTTGATCTGCAAGAAGACTTTTAAATATAGAATCACTGTTTTCTACAAATTCAGAAACAATTAATTTATTCTGCAATATATCAACTTGATTAAAAATTATCTCCAGTTTTTGAGTAGCTCTTAAGTCATTTACACTAGAAATACAATTAATCACTTTATCTTGCCTAATAAAAATCCCACCAGTTTGTGCCCATGTAAAAGTCATTAATTGTTTTAATAAAAATTCTATATTTGCAATATTTGAGTATCTTAAGTTTTCAATTATTGAATCTGTAGAAAGTTCATCTCTTTCCCAGTTCAAATGTTTTTTTGCTTCTTCAACAAAGGTTTTATCTTTCAAAAGAATCTTTAATATTAAATTATTGTTAACTAGTTTTTTTATCAACTGCTCGTCAGGATTATATAAATCTATCTTATCTAAACCTTGTAAGCAAAGCCCTTCTATAGATGAAATTCTATAAATCATATTAGTTAACATACTTCCTAAAAAATTATTTAAATTTAGTTCTTTGTTGTAATCAAGAATTTTATCTTTAATCTTTATATAATTTTCTACTAAGTAACTAGCTCCTATAAAATAATTTTTATTCGATATATAATCTTCACTTAAAATCAAATTAATTTGGAACAAAAGTCTCATATCAAAATTTGGATTTAACTTTATTGACAGTTCTTCCATTTTGCTGCTTCTTAATTCGCCATCAAGCAAGTAATACGCCATGTAATCTTTAATATATTCAGCTCTTTTACTTTCTTTTATATCTATATTTTCCATTACCCAAGCATATATATCATCTATAAGCTCAGTCATATAATAACATTTTGCAATTAAAGCAATATCTAAAAATCTTTTGACTGAGTAAGGATAATTTGAAAGTTCTTTTGTATGTTCAAAAATTCCCTTAAGAATCAACTCTACGTCTTTACTAGACTTCACTTCTTCCAGATTCTCAAACATAAATAAAGATTTAGAAGTATTTAATTGAAAGCCCATAAGCTTAATATTAGAACTTTCAATAGCCATAAGATGCTTGCTTACAAGTGTTTTATGGCCAGCATACATATTAAGAGATACCTTTACTTCATGGTAAAGCATTATAGCTCTATCGTATTTAATATTTTCATCAAAAAGATATTCTGCTTTTTTAATATAGATTTTTGCACTTGAAAAATCTAAAATCTCTATCATTATATAAGCCATATAAACATAAGCATAAAACACTAAATCTTTCTTTTTTATTGAGATTGATACTTCAATGCATTTGTTAAAATAATCAAGTGCATCCTCATAATTTAGGTTTCTAAGTACCGCCTCTCCTAAATTAAAATTAGAAATAGCAACTTGCGGCATGAGTTTATTTGCTTCAGCAAAATCTTTCATAAGCTTAAAATAATGCATGGCATTATGATTATCTAGTAAGTATTCAGAATATATAAAACCAAAACTATTATAAGTCTGAGCAATTCCCATCTTGTCCCCAGAGTTAATAAACAAATCCAATATTTTTTCATGTAAAGCTAGTAATTCTCCTTTAGAATAACCTTCTTCATGAAAAATTATTCCTTTATAATATAATATCCAGGCATAATGTTTTTTATACCTTCCCTTGCATAATTTTTCTGCTGAGCTTGTCCAAATTTTAGCTTCTTCATAATCTCCCATTTTAATCAGATATGAGAGCATAGAAATATGATAGTCTAAGTAAGCTTTAGTATTAGAATGGTTTTGAAGATTTTTTTCTATTTCATCTAATGTCAATTTAGCTAATGAAAAATCATTAAGTTGCATATAGACATCATTTATCTTATTCAAAATAACAAGAATTAATTTATAATTGCTAATAGCTTTAGCTATATTTAATGAATGCTTAAAATACTCATTGGACTTAGTAAGCATTCCTTCTTTTAAGCACCTATTCCCAGCTTTTTGATAAGTTATTATCTGCCTTGTGCTATCTTTAGATAAAATCGCCTGTTCTATAGCCTCTTTATCCATTTCAATAGCCTCTGTAATAGAACCTGATTTGAAATATTCTTCTGCTTTTTTTATAGCATAAACACTTGCTTCTTTATGGCTTTTAGATTTTTTAAGATGATAAATCAATTCATCTAATCTTCTTCCTTTTATTGCTTTTTTAATGCTCATGGTATTATTAGCCATTTGCTTATGTTTCTCTAACCTAACACTTTCTGCTATACAGTCATATACTCTCTTTTTAAAAACCCTATCTTCAAATTCATAGTAATAACCATCGTCATTAAATTGAGTAATTAATATTTTTGCCTTTACTAAATCCATCAAATTGTCTACGATATCAATAAATTTTGTATCAGGTGGATACATCAAAGCTAAATCTTCAGCTGTTGAAGGGTTTTTGAAAAGAGATAAATTTATTATAGCCTCTTGCTGAATATAATTTAGTACTTCCAAGTATTTCTGAGGATTCTCTAATGATTCTTCAGAAACTTTTAAATCATCGTATTTATCTGACTTAAAAATCCACTTTCCAGTATCATCTAACTCTAATATGGACTGATTTATTAATTCAAATAAAATTGTCTTAACATGTTTTATATTGCCTATAGTATCTTTATATACTCTAGTTGCTATATCTATGGGATTGTAATCTACGCATAAAATCGACTTAATAAGCTGAGCAGTCTCATCTATAGTTAGGTTATTGAGCATAAATTTTTGAACATTCTCAAGGGGTATATCATCCTCTGTTGAATATATTATTATAAGTTTTTCTTTTAACTTCTTATCAAACATAAGATATTTTATTATTTCTATAGAATCAATGTCCGATTCCTTCAAATCATCTATTATAATCGCTGATATTTCATTATCAATAGCAGTCTTTATAAAAGTATTAATCTGTGAATAACTAGTATAGTCATCCTTTTCACAGCTTCCTTTTCTTAAAAAAGTTTTTACTTTTTCATATTTATTTATAATGTCATAGCCTTTTTCTGCTAAAATTTTACTTACAATGGGTAACATGCTTTTAGTTTTTAATATTGGTCTATCTTCATCAAAACTTGCAAATATATTAACTCCATTTAAAGAGAGTTCTTTTCTTATATACCTTAAAGTCTTGGTTTTGCCAGTATTTCTATCACCTTTTATCTCATAGAGCAATATATCACTGTTGGATTTTGATTTTAAATTATCTACTCCATTAAAAATTGATTTCTTGACTGAATCTCTAACTACAACTCCAGGTTTACTATCTACATAATAGCTTTTATCTTGAAACAAAAAGTCATAATTTTTATCACAAAAGAAGTTTATATCTTCTATTATATGCATAATCCCTTGATATCTTTCTGAATGTTTATATGCTGTCATTTTATCTATTACAGGCTTAATTTTGTTTTTAAAATTCCTTTCAAAAACTGGATTTTTTAATAGATTTTTTAAAAACATACCAAGAGCATATACAACTGATACTGTAGTTGGAATTTCTCCTGAGTAAAGCTCAGGTGCCCTGTATTTCAAATCCACTGCTTCTTCATTAGATGAAAGACTAATGTTTTCAATTTGAGTTAATAAAAAATCCTTAATTTTTATATTTTGATTTTCATCTATATAAATATGTTCAGTAGTTGCAAAATCATAAAAGAAACCTCTTTTAATCATTAAATCAAATATTTTTAGAATATCTATAAATTTATCTAATATCATAACTTGATTTTTTTGAGAATAAGAAAAATCTAAAAAAGAAGTCTCATAATCAAATTTTTCAACTACAAAATAATAATTTGTTCTTTCAACAGGTTTTCTGTCGATAGAAAAAACCATATCTACATATTGACCTTCCACAATATATGGATGCTTAATACCCGAATAAATTTGAAAATCAGATATGAATTTTTTCATAGCAAAGCTAGGCATGAGTTGAGCTTTTATAATAAAAAGTCTAAAAGATGCCTTATCAGGAAAAAGCATATCTTTTGCTAAATGGCAAGAAAATGCTCTATTGCTATATTCAGTATCTAATATTCTATATCTATTATTTACAACTTCCATATATTTACCCATTCCAATTCATTTTTTTAGGACGTTTGTCCCATTCACTCTTATATAATATCACAAAATAAAAAATAATAAATATATTTTACTAATTTGTCATATTATTTTTTATTACTGCTTTTTAGTTGGTACAAATACATTTATTGCCTTTTTCCTTACCTTTACTTCTATAGGAAGAATAGGTCCTTTTTCCCCATCTATGCTCATATTTATCTGATTATCTGAGCTTATCTTAAAATAGTCAGACTTAAGCAAAAGAACTCTATCACTCTTTAGATAATCTTCTCCCCTCATCATCATAAGAAACATATTTGCAATTTCTATCGGATTACCTTCTCTTAAGACTAGCATCTCCATTAATCCATCAGATATATCAATTTGATTTTCAGAAAACACCCTTTTAAAACTCCCTACATGTGTTCCATTTAACACCATAACTAAATAAGCTTTTTCCTTATAAATTTTTTCCCCTGTATCTATCTCTATAGGATAAGATTTAAGATTTGCAAACTCACTAAGTGCTTTTAAATAATATGCAAAAGGTCCAAGTTTATGTTTTAATTCTGGCTCTGTATTAAATGAAGCCTCTACGAACATCCCCCCAGCCAAACTCGATAAAAAACACTTATTTGAATTTACCATACCCACATCCACGCTGTAAGTTTGACCATTACATATAATATCAATTGCTTTTTCCATATCCTCTGGAATATCAATATTGTGAGTAAAATTATTACAAGTTCCAGTTCCAAGCGTCCCATATGGAAGCTTTATATCTTCCTTGAGTATCCAGCTAGCAACATTCCCTATGGTTCCATCTCCACCTGCAGCTATAATCATATCTATATCTATTCTATGCATGGCTTCTATGACTTTGCTGTTATCATCACTTATTCTATACATATCTAAAAAAATACCATTATTTTGAAATTTTTCAATAATTCTATCTAGTTCTCTAGGTACAAGTCTATTTCCTGATAGCGGATTATAAATAAATAAGGCTCTTTTCATAACGGACCTCCTGATGATTTATTAATATCTTCTCATCTCATTTATTACCCCTAAAACCCTATCTATATCCGATTTATTAATATAATAATGACAAACAAATCTCATAAGTCCACCTTCAGCAGGATTGATTTTGATTCCATTTTTGAAGAAATTTTCCTCAGTAAGCTGGGCTTCCAGTCTTTCATCTGTAATTTTAAAAAATACCATGTTTATATCAAGAGCGTCTTTAATTACTTCAATTCCTTGAATTTTATCTAGCTCCTCTACTAAATATTTAGCATTATCGTGATCTTCAATAAGTCTTAATCTCATTTCCTTTAACGCTATTAGACCTGCCGCTCCTAGCATTCCAACTTGTCTCATTCCACCACCTAGTAGCTTTCTTTTCTTTCTAGCTTTAGCAATAAATTCCTTGCTTCCTGCTAAAATTGAGCCTACTGGTGCACAAAGACCTTTTGAAAGACAAAACATAACAGAATCAGTATATCTAAGCATGTCCTTTGCATCTACTTTTAAAGCCGTAGCGGCGTTAAATACCCTGGCTCCGTCTAAATGCACAGGAATATCATGAGCCTTTGCAATAGCATAAATTTCTTGCATATGCTCAAGAGGAAGCACTGTTCCATCTGAATAAGCGTTTTCCATACATATAAGTCCTGTCTCTGGATAGTGGATATCATCTTCTCTTATAGCTTCTTTTACCATTTGAGGATTCATTTGTCCATTAATAGCTGGCATGCTTCTAAGCTGTACTCCAGCTATTACTGAAGCAGCTCCCACCTCATGCATAACTACATGACAATCGTGTGGAAGGATTACTTCATCTCCTCTATTGCACCAAGTAAATATAGCCAATTGATTTGCGAAAGTACCACTAGGCACAAATAGTGCAGCCTCTTTGCCTACTAAATTGGCCGCGTACTCTTCTAGCTCCTTCATAGTCGGATCGTCTTCATAAACATCATCCCCAACTATTGCATCCATCATAGCCTCTCTCATTCTCTGGGTAGGCTCAGTAACAGTATCACTTCTTAAATCGATATATTTCATTATAAAATCCTCCTTTAGCTTTCTTATATTATACATTTTCTCATTATCAATAGAGCAATATATTCGTTATATTAAAGCATCTGTATATTGTAGCCATTTACCTAATGACTAAATAACTGTTAGTCCATAACTACTAGAAAAATTAGTATTCCTCTTATAATAGTACTACAATTATATCTATTTTAGTATAATTATTAGGCTAAAGGGAGAAATTTTAAAAAATATTTTTGACTAATTATTGACAACCACATTTATATATCGTAATATTAGAATATAACGAAATACAGGAGGAACAAATGAACAATTTTGATATGGATTTTAAACAACTGGAAGAAACCTCGGAGCTGTTAAAAGCACTAGCCCATCCGGTAAGGCTATGCATAGTAAGAGGACTTATTGGCAATGGTCCTTGTAATGTAAGTAATATGCACAGCTGCCTTAACCTGCCTCAATCAACTGTATCTCAACATGTATCTAAGCTAAAATCAGCTGGAATCATAAAAGGAGAAAGAAAGGGCACAGAGATTATTTATGAGATTTCAGACTCAAGAATAAAAAAGCTTGTAGAATGTATTTTTTAGTTTAAACTGCTAAATATTGGAAATAATTCCAATGTAAATAATAATAAGTCTATACCAAATTAATCGCTTTATTCGAATATGTAAATAATTAAATTAAATGGAGGTTATTATGAAAAAAATATTGATAGTTGGTGGGGTTGCTGGAGGAGCTACTACAGCAGCAAGGCTTAGAAGACTTGATGAAGAATCACAGATAGTAATGTTTGAAAGAGGCGAGTATATATCTTTTGCCAACTGTGGTCTTCCATACTATATAGGAGAAGTTATTCCTCAAAGAGATGCTCTTCTAGTACAGACTGTAGATGGAATGTCTGAAAGATTCAATATGGATATTAGAAACTTAAGTGAAGTAACTGCTATAAACAGAGAGAAAAAAACTGTAACAGTAAAAAATCTTAAGTTTGGAACTACTTACGAAGAAAGATACGATGTACTAGTATTATCTCCTGGAGCAAATCCTATCAAGCCTCCTATCAAGGGTCTTGATGAAGCTGATAATGTATTTACTCTAAGAAATATTCCAGATACAGATGCAATCAAAGCCCATGTTGATAATAAAAAACCAAAATCAGCTGTAGTAATCGGTGGAGGCTTTATCGGCGTAGAGATGGCTGAAAATTTAGTGC
>CAZFTH010000036.1:0-11886 GCA_964521745.1 uncultured Peptostreptococcaceae bacterium | reverse complement strand
ATGCTATTATGGATGTGGGAAGACCTCTTACTATACAGCTAGCTGTTTTAATCGATAGAGGCCATAGAGAGCTACCGATAAGAGCAGATTATGTAGGAAAGAATGTCCCTACATCAAAGCTAGAAGTTATTAAAGTCAGCATTGAAGATGTTGATGGCAAAAACTATGTTTCAATAAATGAGTAAAATAATGTTAACCTTTTAAATCAGTCCAGGGAGGCTGAAAAGGGGAGAAAATATAGTCTTTCTCCTCGTACGTAATCATAAGGAGGAAAAGATAATGTCAGAAAAAGCTATTAATGTATCAGAAGTTGACACTCAATCAGTAAGTACAGCGTTTAATCAATTAAAAAGAATAATACTTGCAGCTCAGCATCTTATTGCTATGTTTGGCGCTACTGTTTTAGTGCCAATATTAACAGGAATGAACAGCTCTGTTGCACTTGTATGTGCCGGTATTGGAACCCTTATTTTTCATTTATGTACAAAGGGTAAAGTGCCGGTATTTTTAGGTTCAAGTTTTGCTTTTATACCTGTAATTATATCTGTTGGCGAAATATATGGGGATTTAGCATATGCCCAAGGTGGAATTATGGTTGCAGGTATGATGTATGTACTCATGTCTTTAATAGTAGCAGCTATAGGAGTGGAAAAAGTTAAAAGCTTTTTCCCATCGCAAGTTATTGGGCCTATGATAGTTGTTATAGGCTTAAATTTAGTTCCAGTGGCATTTTCAATGGCATCAAATAATTTTATTATAGCTTTAGTTACACTTGCAACTGCTCTTTTAATATCATATTTTGGGAAAGGTTTTTTTAAACAGTTAGCGATTATTACTGCTGTATTTGTAGGTTATTTCTTATCTTGGCAGATGGGAGTTTTAGATACAAGTACTATTACAAGTGCAGGATGGTTTGGTATGCCGGCATTTACGATGCCAAAGTTCGATATAGGAGCTATTTCAATAATTGCACCTGTGGTATTAGCAGTGTTTATGGAACATATAGGTGATGTTACAACTAATGGAACTGTTGTTGGAAAAAACTTCATGGAAGATCCAGGACTAAACAGAACCTTAATTGGTGATGGACTAGCTACTATGGTTGCTGGATTTTTAGGAGGACCTGCAAATACGACTTATGGAGAAAATACAGGAGTACTTGCAATAACTAAAAACTACGATCCTTCTATACTTAGGATTACTGCAGTAATAGCAATATTATTAGGCACTATTGGAAAAGTAGGGGGCTTCTTGCAAAGTATACCTCAAGCTGTAATGGGCGGAATTTCACTAATGCTCTTTAGTATGATTTCTCTTATTGGAGTAAGAACTATAAGAGATAGTAAAATAAAAATGGATATAAAAAATATAATAGTAATGGCAGTAATATTAATAATAGGATTGGGTGGCAATATTGGAATCAATATTGCCATTCCAATAACTGAGCAAGTAAGTATAGCAGGGCTTAGCTTAGCAGCTTTAGTTGGAGTAATTCTTAATAAAATAATATATAGCGTAGCGAAATAATAAAACATTTAGAGCTATAAACAAAACTAAAAAACTATATTAAATAAATTTTAATAGTAGAAATAATCAACTATAAAATACCTCCAAATTAGAGAGTCTAATTATATTTATACTTTCTAATAGGAGGTATTTTATTAGTTTTTGGAATAAAGATTGGGTGTAAATGGCTCTTATTATCATTCAAAATATGATATATATTTATGAGCATCAGTATTTTTAAGATAGACAAAGTTAAATTCTCTAGTGATGTGATTATTCTTTATTTTGAAAGTCATAAGATTAGCATCGCTTTTTGCAACAGCATCATAAACAAATGAAATTCCAGCCTCATAAATAACAATTTTTTTTATAAGTTCAAAGCTACTGATACAAGTAGTAGTTTTAAATGAATCAAGAGAATGATTATTATTTATTAAGATTTGCTCTAGAATTGCTCTAGTACCTGAGCCTTCTTCTCTAATTATAAGATTTTCATCAAATAATGATTCTATGGGGACTTCTTTACCTGAAAAAGGATGATTTTTAGAACAGATTCCTATAAAGGCTTCTTCTCGTAGCAGTTTATATTCGTAGTGTGCTTTATCAAAAAAACCCTCTATTAAAGCCAATGAAATTTTTTTGTGATTTAAGGCGTCAAGCAAATTGCTAGTATTATCAACATAAAGAGATAAATCAATATCTTTGCTATTTAATAGCTTTATAATATTATCTGTTATTACATAATCTCCAATTGTTTTTGTAGCGCCTATGTGTATAGCTTGCTTGATTTTCCTAGAAAGCTGATTTTTTATAGTAGCTTGGTTATAGTCAGCAGATCTTAAATAAGCTTCAAATAATACTCCCTCAGGAGTTTTGGATAATTTTCTTGAGCTGTATTTAAAAAAATTACATCCGTAATAGTTTTCTAGAAACTTAATATGTTGAGTCACAGCAGGTTGAGTCATATTAAGCGCCTCGGCAGTAATCCTATAATTCATAACATCGCAAAGCTTTAAAAATGTATATATTCTGGCATCTAACACAAAATCACCTCATAATATAAAATTATTGATTAATAAAATATAATAATTAGAATTTATCATAAAACAATGATAATATCAATTTATAGATAAATAATTTTAATAAAAACAATTAAGAGATGGAGTGACCACAAGATGAGCAGAAAAGTATTGGACTTATTACCAGGAATAGCTTTAGCAATCGTTATTGCAATTATAGCAAGGTTTTTAGAAAACCTGCTGCCTATTCATTTGATAGGAGCTTCTGTCATAGCTTTGTTTATAGGGATGCTTATAAATCATTACTATAAGTCAGATAAATTAAAGCCAGGGCTAAAATTTACATCTAAAAAAATATTGAAATTTGCAATAGTACTCTTAGGAGCTACACTTAGCATTAAAACAGTACTTACAATAGGAAAATTATCGCTTACAGTTATGATATTTACTCTTTTAACCTGTTTTGGTGGAGGATATATTATTGGAAAGCTTTTAAAGCTTAATTGGAAGCTATCTAATCTTATTTCTGCTGGAACTGGAATATGTGGAGGTTCAGCAATAGCTGCTATTGCTCCTGTAATAGAAGCAGACGATAACGATATAGCTTATGCGATTTCAGCAACATTTTTATTTGATATGGCTATGATACTGTTATTTCCTGTTATGGGAAGGGCCTTAGGACTTAGCGATATGGCATATGGATTATGGGCAGGAACTGCTGTAAATGATACATCTAGTGTTGTTGCAGCTGGGTTTGCATTTAGTGAAGCAGCTGGCGATTTTGCGACTATGGTTAAGCTTACACGTACTCTTTCAATTGTTCCTGTAGTGCTTATTTTTTCAATTATTAGTGCTAAAGTCAAAAATAATGAAGCTGTAACTTACCAAGATAAGCTATATAAACCCAAGAAAGTAAATATCTCTTCTATATTTCCTTGGTTTATATTGGGTTTTGTAGCTCTTACCTTGGTGAATTCTACTGGAATTATCCCTGATGAATTAGGTTTATTAGCTAAAGATATAAGTAAGTTTCTTATGATTTCAGCTCTAGCAGCCATAGGTTTAAATACAGATGTTACTCAAATGAAAAAATCAGGAATAGCACCTATGCTTCATGGTTTTATAATTTCAGCTCTAGTAGTTATTGTGGCTTTAGCAGTAGAATATTTTATGGGGATACTATAATTATAGGTATTACTTAGATTCAATAAGGTTTTCCTTTAATTTATCAAATTTATCATCTAAGATAGCTTCATCTGTTTTTGGAGCTATTTTTTTATTTTCTAGGCTATTTTTATAGAATCTAGATAAAATATCGTTTATCTCTCCTCCTAATACTAAAATTATCCCAGTAAGGTAGAGCCAAAACATAAGGGCTATTACTGCACCTATAGAGCCATATACAGCACTATAATTAGCGAAATTATTTACATATATACCAAAAGCATAGGAAACAAAAAGCCAGCTTGTAACTGCAAAAAATGTACCTGGAAGAGAATTTTTAAAAGGTTGATTTACACAAGGAACAATATGATATAAAAGAGCTATGGTTATAAACAATATAAAAAAAACTATAATCCATCTGATGTAAACCCATACCAAAACAAGAATATTTGATATACCAATGAATTCTGCAATAAAAAAAGCTATGTTTTTTCCAAGAGCAGGAAGAAGCAAGGATATTACTATTGCAAAACCTAGTATAAATGTGAAAAAAATAGAAACAGCTTTTTTTGTTAGAAAGTTTCGTTTGTTTTCTACACTATAGGCGGCGTTTAGAGCTATAATCAAAGAGTCTACAGCTTTTGATGCAGAAAAAAGTGAGGCAAGAAGACCTATAGAAAGTAAAGATGTATTTCTAGTTTGGACGACTGATTCTAAATAGCCTTTTAAAAGAACCATAATTTCAGAAGGAGCTATATTGCTTATTTCTTTCATTATGGAATCAACTGATATATTCAAAAAGCCTAATAAAGCATTTAAGAATATCAAAAATGGAAAGACGGATAATAAAAAGAAATAAGCAAGTTGGCCACCTGTTTGACTAATGTTATCTCTAGAAAATCTTTTTGGGAGTTCTTTTATTAAATTTTTTAAACTGTCTTTATTTATTAAGTTACTTGAACTTATCTTAGTCTCATCCAAAATAAACACCTCGTTTTTATACTTATTATGGCTACTATATTTTATATTCTTATACCCTTGATAATAGATTTTTACACGAAATTGTTTTGTTAAATAGTGTTGACAAAAATCAAAAATGCATGTATTATTTCAAATTATACAATATTAAATATAAATGCTATGAAGTAGAGAAAAGTATTTCAGACGTTTCAGAGAGTCGATGGTTGGTGAAAATCGATAACAGAGAGATATGTAATATACACTACTGAGCAGGCTGGTTAAAAGAATTTCGGTTTAAGTAGACTAGCACGTGTACTCACGTTATAGGGTTAGAGATTATAAGATCTTGATTGAGATGTAGCTTAGGCTATAATTAGGGTGGTACCACGAAGTGAATTTCGTCCCTATAACAATATGAATAATATTGTTATAGGGACTTTTTTATTGTGAAATTAAGTAAGGTTAATATTGCTCTGGCCAGAGAAAAATATGCCTAGGAATTAAATTATCAAAAATTAAAATCTAAAAAACTAACAAAAAAAGAGAGGAAGATTAATATGAAAAAATCACTAAAATTAATAGTAACAACTATCTTAATAGCAATTATATTGAATGGGTGTAGCTCTACTGAGGGAAAAATCAACTCTAATGAAAATAAAAAGTTCAAAATAGGAATAGCTCAAATAATAGATCATCCAGCTTTAAATTCAGCAAGAGATGGATTTGTAGAAAGACTAAATGAGTTAGATATAGAGGCAGATATAAACTTACAAGATGCTCAAGGAGATGTGGCTAATTCTCAAATGATAGCAGAAAAATTTGTAAGCGATAAATCAGATTTAATTCTTTCTATAGCTACTCCAACATCACAAGCTGCTCAAAATGCTACAAAGAAAAGCATGACTCCTGTTATTTTTACAGCAGTTTCAGATCCTGTTTTCTCAGGACTTGTAAAAAATATAGAGGCTCCTGAATCGAATATAACTGGAGTGACGGATGAAGTTTCATCAGAAAATTTGAAACATATATTTCAAACACTTAAAATACTAAAGCCAGAAATTGATACGGCTGGTATATTATTTAATACTGGAGAATCAAATTCACAGAGCCAGATAGAACGTATAGAAGAAATAGCTTTTGAGGAAGATATAAAAATAGAAAAAGTAGGAATAGCTGCAATTTCAGATATAAACCAAGCGCTTGAATCTGTAAGTAGAAAATCTCAAGCATTAATACTTATTAATGACAATATGGTAGCTTCATCAATGGAACTTGTAGCTAGTCTTGCTAAAGAAAAAAATATGATTACAATCTCAGGGGATTCAAGTCACGTAGATTCAGGAGCTCTTGTATCTATTGGAATAAGCTACCATGAACTTGGAAGACAGGCAGCAGATATGGCGGCAAAAATTTTAAAAGAGAAAACCCCAATAAATAAAATCCCCGTTGAAAGTTCAAATGTTTTTATTAAAAAAGTAAATATTACAACAGCTAAAGCGATTGGGCTTAATGAAAATCATCCAGCTTTTAAAGATGCAGATACAGTAGAGTAAAGGAGATACAATGAACGGACTATTACTAGTAACTATTGAGCAAGGATTAATATTTTCAATTCTTGCAATAGGAGTATATATAACATATAAAATATTAGATTTTCCAGACCTTTCAGTAGAGGGAACTTTTCCACTTGGAGCATTTGTTTTCTCAAAATTTATACTTACCGGAATGGATCCTATTTTAGGAAGTTTAATGGCATTATTAGCTGGAGCATTAGCAGGACTAATAACTTATACTTTAAATATAAAATTTAAGATTAAAGCTATCCTTTCAGGAATATTAACTATGACACTATTATATTCAATAAATTTACGAATAAATGGTAGGTCAAATATTGGGCTTTCTTCATATCCTACAGTTTATGATAAATTAGGAAAACTTATAGTACTGATTATATGTGTAGTAGTTATAAAAATGTTAATGGACAGATACTTAAAATCAGAATCTGGATATCTTTTAATAGCTACTGGGGATAATGAGACTCTTGTTAAATCTTTAGGAGAAAATGTAGATAAATACAGGATGGTTGGCCTTATGATTTCTAATGCACTAGTAGCTCTTAGCGGAGCATTAATGGCACAATCTCAGGGATTCACAGATATAACTATGGGGAATTCAATAATAGTTGTAGCACTAGCTTCTATAATAATTGGAGATACAGTAATGAAAAAAAGAGATTTTTTAAAAGGTACTACAAGAGCTATTATAGGAGCTATATCATATAAGCTCATAGGTTCAATAGCAATAGAAATTGGACTTGCACCTACAGACTTAAAAGGAATAAGTGCAGTTATAGTAATTGGATTTTTAGCATATAATAATTTAGGAGACAAGAATTATGCTTAGAATATCAAATCTTAAAAAAAGTTTTAATATAGGAACTGAAAATGAAACTACTATATTTCAGGATTTTAGCTTAAATATAAAAAATCAAGAGACTACAGCTATACTTGGAGCAAATGGATGTGGTAAAAGTACATTGTTTAATATAATAAGTGGTGTTGTATCTTGTGATAATGGACATATAGAATTAGAAACGAAAGATGGTATAGTTTGTTTTGATAAAATGAAAGAACATGAAAGAGCAAGTTATGTTTCAAGAGTACATCAAAATCCTTCTATGGGAGTATCTCCTACACTTACAATTCTTGAGAATATGGCACTTGCAGATAAGAAATGTACTAGATTTGGATTTAAAAAACTTATAAACAAGAATAGAATAGATTTTTACAAGACTGTTTTGAAAAGTTTAGATTTAGGACTTGAAAATAAACTTCAAACTAAAGTTAGATTTCTTTCAGGAGGGCAAAGGCAATCACTTTCATTATTAATGTCAACAATGAAAAAACCAGAGCTTCTTCTTCTGGATGAACACACAGCAGCATTAGATCCAAAAACTTCAAAAGTGGTTATGGAAAAAACCATGGAACTTGTAAAAAAATATAAAATAACTACCATCATGATATCTCATAATATTAGAGATGCTATAAAATATTCTGATAAAATAATAATGCTCCAAAATGGAAAAGTTGTATTAGATGTAAAAAGTAATAAAATATCAGAAAATGAATTAGTAGAAATATATAATAATCAAAATTTTAGAAGTATAATAAGATAGATAAGATTTTTTATAAATAGTATAAAAACTAGTTGTTAGACTTTATATCTAAGTAACTAGTTTCTTATATTATTTTAATATTATATTTTATATCTTTAATTGGATCATTTTTTCTTCATCAGGATTCACATAAACAGTAGTTTGATTATCATAAATAACCATACCTGGTTTTGCTCCAGATGGTTTTTTAACATGCTTTCTAATTGTATAATCTACAGCTACTTTTGATGACATTTTGGCCTTGCTAAAATAAGCAGCAAGCTGAGCAGCTTCAAGTAGAGTTTGGTCTGGCACATTATCTAAAGTTGATTTTATTATTACATGAGAGCCTGGTATATCTTTAGTATGAAGCCATATATCATCAGGAGATGAAAGTTTTGTGGTAAGAGCATCATTTTGTTTATTGTTCTTTCCTACAAGTATAGTAATCTTATCTGACGATAGAAATTCCATAGGCGTGGAAGCTTCTGGAGTTTTTATTTTTTTTGATGAAAGTTTTAATTTTAAATAGCCTTCATTAGAAAGCTCTGATCTGATTTCTTCAAGTTCATTTAGAGATTCCGAACTTTCTATAGAAAGAAGTACATTTTGAAGATACATAAGTTCTTCTTTTGCATAAGAAATCTGAGATGATAACTCTGATTTTCTTGTTTTTAGTTTGTTATATTTTTTATACAAAGATTGTATATTTTCGCTAGGAGCTTTGTTTATATCCAATTTTATGGTGATTTCAGCAGAACTATCTTCTTCATTATAATAGTCTAATACGGTAACTTCCTTCATACCTTTTTGTAGCATATAGATATTGGCAGTAAGTAAGTCAGCTTGTTTTTTGTAGTCTTGCATTTTATCTGTATCATTCATTTCTTGAAGTTGTTTGCCTAGCTTATTTTCCAATCTTTCGATTTTTGTTTGGAGAAGTTTTCTCATACTCATGGATTTTTGACTTAATCTTTCACTTTTGTCTTTTGAGCTAAAGAAAATTTCGGTTGCAAGGCTTATAGATTCATAATTTTCTATAGTAAGAAATTCATACATGGTTAATTTAATCAAACTAAAATCTATATATTTATCTAAACGTTTATCAATAACTATGCATGGATGAAAAATTTCTTTTTTTATTTGATTTATCATCCTATCAAATGAATTGTAAATTCTTTCAAACGATATATCAGAAATTAAATTTGTAGATAAGTCTATATCTATAGATGACCTGTAGCAAATTTCTTTAGCAATCAAGGGGCTGATTCCATCATAGCTGTTATAAATAGCTTTATAAATAGGATTATCTTTTTCGGTTAGTTTAGATTTGAATTCCTCTAGGTTAAGCTTGGATAGAGGGTTAATTTTGTTTTGGGAAGGAGCTAAATGATATTCTTTGCCAGGGAGAACTTCTCTTACGGAGCTAACTGTTATAGGAATTCTTTTTATAGAATCAAGAATTTTGTTTGATTCCTTATCTACTAAAATAATATTACTGTGTCTTCCCATTATTTCTACTGATAAAGTTCTAATTTTAGGAGTTTTCAAATCATCTAGCGCTTCGACATCTATATTGATTACTCTTTCAAGGCCTTCTTGTGATATAGAAATAATTCTTCCACCTTGAAGATATTTTCTAAGAATCATCAAAAACATAGGAGCTTTTAAGGGGTTTTCTTTTTTATAACTTTCAGTAAGATAAATTCTTGGATTCGAGCTACTTGCACTTATAAGTAGCTTATGTGTTTTTCCTTCATTTCTTATAGCAAAGAGAACCTCATCTTTTTCAGGTTGAGTAATCTTATCTATTTTTCCTCCTTTTAAATTATTACTTAGTTCAATAACAATTCCATATATAGTTAAGCCGTCTAAAGCCATAAAACTTCACCTTCTTTTTTATTATTTTTATGCGTTAGAAAGATTATATTCAATAATTTAAAGAATGTCCAATTGAGCAATATATGAGTTAAGATAATGCTTATTATATTAATAAGATGTCAAATTATAAAATATTTTTAATATTTTACTAGATTTTCATTTATTTTTTTCCATTTCCTTTATATAATATACACTAATGGAAAAATACCTTGTAAGGGAAGTGACTTATGGAGTTTTGGAAAATGCAAGGTGCAGGCAATGATTTTATAGTATTTAATAACTTAGATAAAAGATATAAAGACTATTCAAAATTGGCACAAAAACTATGTGATAGACATTTTGGAATAGGAGCAGATGGCTTGATGGCTTGCGAAAAATCCGAAAGCCATGATATAAAAATGCTTTATTATAATCAAGATGGAAGTAAAGCAGACATGTGTGGTAATGGTATAAGATGTTTTTCTAAATTCGTTTATGAAAATAAAATAATCAATAAACATTCTTTTGTAGTTGAAACATCTGCAAAAAACTATGATATTGATTTAATTATAAAAAATGATGAGGTTAACTTAGTAAAAGTTAATATGGGACTAGCTAGATTAAACTCTAATCTAGTGCCGGTAGTATCCGATGATGATGACTTTATAAATCAGGAAATTATGGTTGACAAGAGAAAATTTAGAGCAAGTGCTATTTTACTTGGAGTACCTCATTTAATAATTTTTGAAGATAATATATCAGATTTTGACTTAGATTATTATGGTTCAAAACTCGAAAATATGTTAGAGTTATTTCCACAAAAAATTAATGTTAATTTTGTAAAGATAATAGACAAGTCAAGTATAGCAGTAAAAACTTATGAAAGAGGATGTGGTTATACCTTGGCTTGTGGCACAGGTATGACATCTAGTGCATACATAGCAAATAAATTAAATTATGTAAGTGATAAAATAAAAGTTTTTTCTCAAGGCGGGGAGGTAGACATAAATATTATTAAGGACAAAATTTATATGACTGGGCCAGCTCAGAAAATATGTGAGGGAAGGGTGGAAGAACATTGGCTATTAGCATGACAGGATTTGGAAGAGGAGAGTATAAGGCTGAGAAATTTCAATTTACAGTCGAGATTAAGTCTATTAATCACAGATATCTAGATATAAATGTAAAGATGCCAAGGAAGATTATGCTTCTTGAGGAGTGGGTAAGACAACAAATCAAAAAGTACATACAAAGAGGCCGAGTTGAGGTTTTTATTAGAATGGAGAATATAGGAATTTCTGATTCTAAACTTTCGGTTGACACTGAACTTGCAAAAGGATATTATGAATCTCTAGTTTTAATTAAAGATATGTTAGATACAAAAGATGATATAAGCACGTCTACGATAGGAAGATTTCCAGATGTTATAGTAAGTAGTGAAAATGAGCTAGATCAAGATGAAATAATTTTGGTTTTAGAATCAGCTTTAATTAATGCTCTTACAGAACTTAAGAAGATGAGAGAAACAGAGGGCCTACTTCTTCAAAAAGATATACTTGAGCGTTGTGACATCTTAGAAAAAGATATCTTATCCGTAGAAGCTTTAGCAGAGGATGTTGAAGCTGAGTATAGAAATAAAATAAAGCAAAAGCTAGATGAGTTTTTAAAAGTTTATGGATTCGAGTCAGATCCTCAAAGAGTACTTCAAGAAGCGGCACTATATGCCGACAGAAGTAGTATCACTGAAGAAATAGTAAGGTTTAAAACCCATATTTCTCAACTTAGAGATACAGTAGTAAGTAATGATGGACTAGGAAGAAAGATGGACTTTTTACTTCAAGAGATGAACAGAGAAATTAATACTGTTGGGTCAAAATCATCAAACATAGATGTTACTTCTTATGTAGTAGACTTGAAAAGTCAGCTTGAAAAAGTAAGAGAACAGATACAAAACATAGAGTAGGAGTTGCTAGTCATATGAAATTGATTAATATCGGTTTTGGTAATGTTGTTTCTGCTGCTAAAGTAGTAGCTATTGTGAGTCCTGAATCTGCACCTATAAAGAGAGTGATTCAAGATGCTAAGGATAAGGGCAGAGTCATTGATGCTACTTATGGAAGAAGAACTAGAGCAGTTATTATCACAGATAGTGATCATATAATCTTATGTCCAGTTCAGCCAGAAACTATGGCACACCGCTGTAATATAAAAGATGAGGGTCAT
>CAZFTH010000035.1:0-11959 GCA_964521745.1 uncultured Peptostreptococcaceae bacterium | reverse complement strand
ATTTGCTCTGGCCATAGGTGCTGATAAAATTTCTTCTGCATCTGAGATAGCAGTAAAAGCTAAGATCTATGCATCTAAATTTGAGGGGATTTATTACAACCAAGAGTACATTCTTAACCAGGCATTTCCTCAGACTGCCGATGAAGAAAATCTTCCTAAGCATGGCTATATTTGGAATACTGATAGAAAAATGCCTACCCCTGCTGTAGGTCCTGTGATACTCGGAAGAACAACAGCATACGCAAGTAATATTGTTATTCCAAAAGATACTATTATTTCTACTGATCCTAATGCATTTGGTAAGCTAGTTATTTCAAAAACTCAGCAAGAAGTTACTTTAATTGCTGGCCAGTTAGAAGTTAGCGTAAATGTAAAAACTGATATTACAGGATATGAAGCTAATTTACCTGCAGGTAGTCTTACTGTTATTAATAATCCTCCGACTGGTCTAGAATTTGTAAGGCAAGAGGTTGATTTATCAGATGGAACAGACATTGAGGATTTAGAAGTATACAGGCAAAGGGTTTTATTAAGAAGAAGAAAGCCTCCAAGAGGTGGTACCTTTACAGATTATGAATTATGGGCTCTTGATGTACCTGGAGTAACAGTTGCTAAGGCTTTTCCAGTTCCAAGGGGAAACAATACAGTAGATGTTTTAATTGCAACAGCTTCTGGAATCCCATCTGATGAGCTAGTTACTACAGTATTGAATTATATTCTAAGCAAAAGGCCAATGCTTGCAGATGTGCATGTGCTTAAGCCTACTCCTAAATCTATTAATGTTACTGTAAGTATAAAACCTAAAGCAGGATTTAGTTTTGCTACATTACAGCCATTAGCTATATCAGCTATAGAGCAGTATATATCAACTTTAGAAATAGGAACTGAGGTACTCGTATCTGGGATTATTGATAAAGTTAAGGATATAAACGGAGTCTATGATGTTAGTGTTTCGATTCCTTCATCTAATGTGGACCTTTTATCTACTGAAATGGCAGAAGTAGGTGTTATAAATGTCAACGAACTATAAAGATATTATAAAAAGTGAGCTTCCAGATGGCATGTATTTTGACTCTGAGGGCAATGAAGTAGACATAACAGCTATGGGAACACAATTTGACAAAGTACAAGCTGATGTAAACAAGCTTGAAAAGGAAATTATAGTTGTTACTGCTGAAGATGAGGGACTGAAAAGAGAAGAAGAAGCATTTGACATAGGTTTTTCCGATGGAAAAAAAGTTGATTTAAGAAGGTCAGCAATCATAGGAAGATATCGTTCTGATGATTTATCAACTGTACAACTAGTAACATCAATTGCTGAAGCTTTTACAAATGGTGAGGTAGAAGTAACTGAACACTTTGAAGATACTTATCTTACTATAAAGTTTGTAGGCACAATGGGAGTACCAGAAGGTCTAGAGGATTTAAAAGTAATCTTAAGAGAAGCAGTATTAGCTCATGTCGGAATAGAATATGAGTTTATATTTATGACTTGGGACCAATTTGATGGATATAACAAAACTTGGGATATGTGGGATACTCTGAACCTAATGTGGGATGAGTTTGAAGCATATAAAGAATAGAGAGGTGATATAATGCCAAGTTTATTAAAAACAGCTTTTTTACAACTTAATAAGTGGGCAGGGAACGAGTATCCCAAGAGAGAGGATTTTGTCTCTGATAATGAAAAAATAGATGCATTTGCCGATGACATTAGTTCGCAAATGGCACAGATTGAGTTGGATGTAACTGATTTGCTAGAAAATAAAAGCATACACAGCAGTGGCAGTAATGCAAATGGCAGATGGATTAGATTTCAAGATGGCACACAAGTATGCTCTTTTACCCAAAGAACTACTGGGTTGAGTGTTGCAGCAAACACAAATAACAGTGGCTCTCTATCTTTTCCATCGCCATTTCTAGAGCAGCCTATGGTAACAGGGAATGTTTGGTTTACAGATAGTGATGGTAACGCCTTGCAAAGTCTTTTGAATTTAGTAAGCAGACCTATAGAGGGTAGCACATCAACATATAGGTTTGTATGCGTTCACAATGGGGTGAATGAGTTCGGGTCTACTGGCAGAACTGGGACACAAAGAGTAATTGATATGGTGGCGATAGGGAGGTGGAAGTAGTATGAGAATCCTCTATTCTGAACAAGACAATTCTTTAATTAAATATAGATTCGTGAACGAAGTTGTTTATATTAAAGAAAATGAAAATGTTTACAAAATTAACCTTGGTAATTTACCGAATGGTAAAAGTCTTGAAATTATTGCAGATAGTATTTTGGGGGCAGAAAAAATAAATGGAAATTTAAATGTTTTGTTAATCGAGGGAATTGAAGAAGATTTCGATATTTCTAATTTCGAGGAATTGAATATAGGTTGGAAATCCCAAGAAGAAATAGACTATGAAATATATTTAGAATCGCTTAAACCTAGCGATGATGAAGTAAAAAAAGCACAAATTGAATTGTTAATGTTAGAACTTTTAATTGATATGGAGGTAATGTAAATGACTAAATTAGAACAACGATTGGTAACGAATTGGGCAATAGTAATAATGGGACAAGTAGCAACATTGGAAGATGTACCACATAGAGTTATAGTAATGAATGACGGAACAGAGACAACTTTAAAAGCACAAGTTGAGATTGAAATAGCTAGAAGAGAATTAGGGATTTAAAACACAATAGTTTAATAGTGTGTATTAGTGTGTATTAATACACACTTTGGTGACAAAATGTTATTTTTTTATTATAATCCCCTTAATGACCATAGGTTTAGGGGGAAATTAAATGGCAACCAGAAGGCAAAATATTTCTTTAGATCCTGAAGTATTTGAAGAGTTTTGTGAGTATGCAGCAAGAAAAGGAATAAAAATATCAACCTGGGTTAATCAACAGATGAAAGAATTTATTGAACAAGAGAAAAAATTAGAAGAAGAGAAAAGCACTAAATAAGGTGCTTTTTTTATTACACAATAGTCGATATTATTCGCTATTAGTTAGGAATAAGTCATACTAATGGTTACAAGTATTTATTTTTAGATAAAGTTTAAAATTGTGAAATATAGCCTCCATTTTTTACATGTATAAAAACTTTTTGTTTTTGTGCGTGTAATGTACATGGAGGTTAAGTTTTTATGAAGACTAAAAATGTATGTGATGTGTGTGGGAAAGAATTTGAGTATCCGTTTTATGCTTACTTTTGTGACGAGGCTATTTGCTTTGATTGTGCATGGATTGCAGAACCAGATAAGGATTTAAGGAATGTAGTTATCCTACCAGCTGGAGGTGCTCGAGATGGACAATAAGGAAATGGTAATCATCAAAATTATGGGAGATATATCAGAAATAGTTGATATCGATTCAAAGAAGCTTAGAGCAGTTTTAGATGAAGCTTTCAACGGATATACGATTGGAAAAGAATCTTATGAATTGGTAGTAAGTGATTTGCAAGAAAAGATTTCATATTTCCTTGCATCAAAAAAGATTGATAGTGTAAAAAGCAATACTTTATACAATTACAATCTAAAACTGCAGCACTTCGCCAATACTGTGGTTAAGCCCGCTAACATGATTACAACGCATGACATTAGATATTACCTTGCTATCCTTGCTAAAACTAAGAATCTAAAGGAAAGTAGCATGGTAAGTACTATGTCAGTATTAAAGTCATTTTTCAGTTGGCTTTGTAATGAGGAAATAATAGAAAGAGATCCTATGAAAAAGATTAAGACTCCTTCTATTAATAAAAAGGACCTTAGGAAAGCTTTGACTCCTGAGGAGCTAGAGAAAGTTAAGAACTCTTGTGGAGATTTAAGAGAAAAAGCCCTTGTTGAATTCCTTGCATCCTCTGGGTGCAGGATTTCAGAGGTGCAGCAGTTAAACATCGATGATTTAGATATGCATGAGAGGTCAGTAACAGTTTTAGGAAAAGGAGACAAAAAAAGGACTGTTTATTTTAGTGCTAGAGCTAAGTTGTTTATCTCCGAATATCTTGAGTCCAGGAAGGATAAAACACCCGCTTTATTTGTTTCTCAGCGCAATCCTCATGGTAGATTAGGAGTTAGAGGATTACAACTAATAGTAAAGAAATTAGGAGAAGAAGCAGGGATAAAATCAGCTATTCATCCACACCTTTTAAGACATACTTTTGCTACCTTGGCCATAAATGCAGGGATGGATATTACTGTAATTCAGTCACTTCTAGGACACGAATCTGTAGCCACCACGCAGATATATGCGACAATGAATAAGGACCACATAAAATCTGAGTACAGAAAACTTATATCATAATAATAAGAGCCTTCGGGCTCTTTTTTAGAAAGCAGGTGAATACATGGAGGTTTGTCAAGTACATGAAATGACACTAAAAAACTTTCAGCAATTTCATGATAATCAAAAAGACATAGTAAAAAGTATAAATACTATAAATGAAAGAATGGTTGCAGTAGAACAATCTACTAAATCAGCTCATCATAGGTTGGATTCTCAAGATGAGCAGACTAAGGCTATTCTTGATATCTCTGGTAATATCAAATATATGGCAAAACAAGTAGAAGAAACAGTTGGAATACTTAAAGAGCATGATGGTAGATTAGATAAACTTGAAAAAGCTCCAGGAGATGCGCTGATTGCTTACTGGAAATTATTCTTAGGTGCAATAATTACAGGCTCAGCAGGATTAATTGTAGGATTAGTATTAAAGTAAAAGGAGGCAATGATGTCACCAAGAAAATCTATATCAGAACTTGAATCAGAACTTAAAGCTGCTAAAGAAAAGGAAGAATATAAGAAAAGAGAACGAAGATATGTAGAAGCTAGCAAGCTAACTCTCTTTATTATTGTAGGCATCGTGATAGGTGCCTTTTTTATTGCATCTTTTTTAGCAATAAGAACTAATGATACCTCTTCAGCTACAAATAACCTCGAAATTTTGACTAACTGGGCACAAATAGTCCTCGTAGCTATAATTGCTAAGAGTGGGTTTGAAAATCTCTCTAAAGGCAAAATAAGAAGTCAAATTATTAAAAACAAAATTGAAAATAACGAAGAGTTAATTGAGGGTTCAGAAGATTTCAGAAATGGGGTTTAATATGCAAGATTTCATAAATAGAGTATTGCCTGGAGCTATAAAAGGATATTTAGAGCATAATATTTTACCATCTCTGACAATTGCTCAAGCAATTTTAGAAAGTAATTCAGGTAAGTCTAAGCTGGCCATAAAAGGTAATAATCTGTTTGGGATAAAAGCAGATTCTAGATGGACTGGTAAAAAAATAAATTTTCCCACTAAGGAATTTATTAAAGGAAAAGAGATAACAGTTAATGCTTACTTTAGAGCGTATGATTCTTTTTCTGAGTCAGTTGAGGACCATTCTAAGTTTTTACTTACTAAGCGTTATGAAAAAGTAAGAAGCTCAAAGGATTATGAAGAAGCATGTACCGAGATATGGAAAGCTGGATATGCTACTGACCCAAAATATCCAGGTAAATTAATAAACATCATTGAAAAGTATAAGCTTTATGAATATGACAAAGAAGAAGGTGAGGTTTTGATAAACAGAAATAAAATTCTTGAAGCAGCTCTCATGCTTCAAAGTAAAGGTGTTAAATATAGGTTAGGAGCAAAGGCTGTTCCGCCATCTATACCTAAGGAGTTAGATTGCTCAGGCTTTGTAAGATACTGCTACTTATATGCAGGAGCTAATGTAAAAGATGGAACTTATTATCAATTCAATAATAGCAATTCAATAAAACATGCAGATTTAAGAGTAGGTGATTTAGGTTTTATGCAGACACCCGATTCACCAGGCACAAACCATGTCGGCATTTATGCAGGAGATGGAAAGTGGATTCATTGCAATTTTAGTAGGAATGGAATTACTTTAGAAAAAACTAATATATTTCCTTATGCTCGCAGATTCAAGGGAATTAGTTTCACAAATAAGATTGAGGAGGGCAAAAAAATGGAAGAAAGAAAACCAGTAACTGAAAAAGATTTGAGCTATGGGATAGCTGCTATCAATAACCTTGCTAAATTAAAGATTATTAATAGTCCAGAGAGACATATTGCTGATTTAAAAGAATATCCTTGGGACTGGAAAATGTGGGTAGTTCAAAATAATATAGCGGAAAAATGTGGAGGTGCTAAATGAAAATAGACTGGAAAAGGAAGTTATCTAGCAGGAAGTTCTGGGCAGCTCTTATAGGTTTTATAACGGCTATACTTGTAGCTATTAATTTTACTGAAGCTGAAATAGCTCAAATTACAGCTATAGTTTCTGCGTTTGCCACGCTGATTATTTATATCCTGACAGAAGGAAAGATTGATGCTATAAGAGAAGAAAATAATATAGAAATTTAAGATTATGCTCTACCTCTATTGGTAGGGCTTTTTTTATTTGCTTTTGATATAATTGTTAATAAAAAGGAGGAATAGAGTTGAACGGTATATCATTTTTTTATGGGGTAGTATCAGGAATCTTAATTTTTGGTTTTACATTAGCATTTAATGATTATAATTTATTTGGGATTGGATTATCAGATGCGTGGATAGCTTTCTTAGGTGCAATTGTGGGAGGGATTATTACAATAACAGGAGTTTATTTTACACTTAAGCAGAACAGAGAATTAATGGAAGAATCCCATAATAAACAAATGAAGTTAATGTTAACACAAATAAGGACTCAATTTTGGATGGAGAAATTTTCAGATGCAATTTCCTATGCAGAAAACATTAATAAAGATATCACAAATTTTGTAAAAGAATTTAATGAAATGGATTTAAGTTCTAGGTCTGAGAAAACATTTAATATCAATTATCTTAGAGATAAGGTAGATGAACTGGATAAACATTCTTATAGTATTTATCCTATGCTACTTGTTGATGAAAACTTAAAGAACACATTTAATAATTTTAAACACTATATTTTGGATTTAAATTTTAAAGTAGTATCCAATTTTAACTTTGTACATTATAACAAAATTAATATGGATGAAATCACTTATGATATACAGTTGTATAGTTATTATTTTGGAAATCTAATGCACTATGTAATTAATAAAGAGGAATTATAATTTTTATTATCATCTAAATAAATAATTTAATGGTCTATACATTGTGAATATGATATATTAAAGCTATTCTAATATAAATAGAATAGTTTTATTATTTTCAATATGATTACGGGGATGCACATTATGAAAAAGAAATTAACACTAGATGAACAAATAAATCATTTGGAATCTAAAAATATCAGATTTTCTAAAATGTCTCAAGAGGATGCGAAAACTTATTTAGAAAACAACAATAATTATTTTAAATTGAGATCATATAGAACTAATTTTTTAAAATATCAATATGGAGAAAATAAGGGTAAGTACGAAAATCTTGAATTTGCTTATTTAGTAGATTTAGCTATCGTAGACACTAGATTAAGAATGATAATTTTAGAAATGGCTTTAAATATTGAACACTTTTCTAAAGTGAAATTGTTATCTATTATTAGTAAATTAGATGATGAAGATGGCTATACTATTGTTGGAGAATATATAAATCAGTTATCAGAAAAAAATAAAAAAAGGCTTGAAGAAGAATTTTGTAGAAATAAGAGAAGTGTCTATTGTAATGCATTAATTAACAAGTATGAACTAAGGCTACCAGTGTGGGTATTTGTTGAAATAATATCATTTGGAAGTTTCTTGTCTTTTTATAGATTTTGTGCTGAAAAGTTATTATCAAATGATTTATTAGATGATTATTATTTAATGATGACTGTAAAAGATATAAGAAATGCTGCAGCACATAATAATTGTATTTTGAATGATTTAATTAGTAGTAATAGTAAACATGATCCCAATTATATAATGATGAAATACATAAATAAGAATAATAATATCTCTAAACAAACAAGAAGAAATAAATTCAAGAATGAAAGAATAAGACAACTATGTACATTAATATATTCTCATCAAAAAATAGTTTCTAGTACGGGTGTAAAAAAACATATAAATGAAAATTTAAATAGTTTTTTTGATAGAGTATATAGAGATTTTGATTACAAATTTTCTAATACATTAAGAACTTCATTCGATTTCTTGATAAATATTGTTGACATATTTAGCAAACAAGTATAATATTATGTTACAAAGAAAAACCATATGGTTTTGCGGAGGGACATGACTTAGTTATGTCGCTCTATTTTTTTGCATTAAAAGAGATTAGCCATAACAGGCTACTCTCTTTTTTAGTCCTAAAATCATCGTGACAAATATAGGACAATTTATAAAACATAGTTTACTATTTTGTGATATCTTTATAGTAAATATTTTTTTAAATGCGTAGGAATTATAACATCTGATAAACCCTAATATCTGAATTATACATACCATGCACGTTGAGACCGTCTGTCTGCTGACAAGAAAATAGTGAATAGAATCAAGAGCTGTCTGAGGTTTCAGCCTATACTCAACGAGATAGTTTCGTGTGTTTCTAGTTTCTGGAAACAGAAATAGTGCTTTCTGATAACCATTCAAAGTGCGTTTTGTGAAAATGGTTGAACGATTTAACTAAATATAAGTCACTCATGGGTATAATGTGTAGTAAGTTGAATGCTACATTAATAATGTTAAGAATGAGCTAATATAAAGTAACGGTGTAGAATTTTTAATGAAGCAATGAGCTTATATAAGAAGGGGGAGCTGATTATGAAATATTTAGGATCATGCCTTTGCGGTGAAGTTACTTATGAAATAGAAGGAGATTTTGAAAATTTTTATCTTTGCCATTGTGAGCTATGTCGTAAAGATACAGGTTCAGTGCATGCAGCTAATTTGTTTTCTTCTACAGCCAAGCTAAGGTGGTTGTCTGGTAAAGAAAAATCTAAAACCTTTAATTTTCGTTCAGAAGGGCACATAAAAAGTTTTTGTACTATTTGTGGATCGGCTTTGCCAAACATACAAATGGATGGAAAATTACTGGTCGTTCCTGCAGGAAGTATTGACAGTGATATAAACATAAAGCCGCAAGGACATATCTATTATGCAAATAAAGCAAATTGGGATATTGAGCTTGAAAAAGTACCAAAGTTTGAAGCACTTCCAAATGAATGAGAATAAGAATTGTTATTCTTCATAGATGTTATCTTGGATAAGAGGTCATTCTTTCATTGTCTAAGGTAGAACTGAAAATTGGAGATTTTTTTAAAACCAAATAATTTATCAAATTACCAAACTGATAAAAGAAAAAATATAATCATTGGTTAATTTTGAAAGGATTTTTAGATTGTTCAGGATGGTTAGCTTGAATATTAATTAGTAGGACTTGCTATTAAATATAGTAAAATAAAGAAAAAATAAGAAGTTAACCTGGCTTTGATAAATTAAATAAGCTTAAATTTATCAAAGCTAGGTTTATATATTGTTAATGAGTTATGATTTAATGATTATCAAGAAAATAGGAGGATAAAATTGTGAGGTTTATTTCGTGGAATATTGATTCGTTAAATGCAGCGCTGACAAGTGATTCAGCTCGTGCTATATTATCTAGGGGTGTACTTAATAAAATTAAAGATTATAATCCTGATGTTATTGCATTACAAGAAACAAAACTAGCAAGTAATGGACCTACTAAAAAACATTTAGAAATTTTAGGAGATATATTTCCTGACTATAAAATAGTTTGGAATAGTTCAGTCGAGCCAGCTCGTAAGGGCTATGCAGGTACTATGTTTTTGTACAAGAAAAAGTTAAATCCATCTGTTACTTATCCGAATATAGGAGCTCCAGGTACTATGGACTTTGAGGGTCGCATCATAACTTTGGAATTTGATGATTTTTTCTTGACGCAAGTATATACTCCTAATGCAGGAGATGGTTTAAATCGTTTGGAACAACGTCAGATTTGGGATAATAAATATGCAGATTATCTTGAGAGCCTTGATAAGAAAAAATATGTAGTTGCTACGGGAGACTATAATGTAGCTCATAAGGAAATAGATTTGGCTAATCCTAAAAATAACAGAAATTCACCTGGTTTTACTGATGAGGAAAGATTGGGTTTCACAAATCTTTTGGAAAAAGGTTTTACTGATACGTTTAGATATGTACATGGGGATTTATCGGATGTGTATACTTGGTGGGGTCAGAGGGTTAAAACAAGTAAAATAAATAACTCTGGTTGGAGAATTGATTATTGGCTTGTAAGTAATCGAATAGTTGATAAGGTTAAAAAATCTGAAATGGTTGATTCTGGTCCAAGACAAGATCATACGCCAATATTATTGGAGATAGATTTATAAATATCTAAAGGGTGGTATAAAAAATTAAATATTTAAAGTTTTTTATATTTTGTTGTAATCTGAAACAATCGAAATTCAATATGTAAAAATAAAGGATGATTTAAATGTCAAAGCAATTATGGAAAGCTGGAAATATGGTGTATCCACTACCTGCAGTTATGGTAAGCTGTGGTAATATGGAGCGTCCAAATATTATTACTATAGCGTGGACAGGGACTCTTTGTACTAATCCGCCATTAGTATATGTTTCGATAAGACCTAGCAGATATTCCTATGAACTGATTAAAGAAAGTAAGGAATTCGTAATTAATCTAACAACGGATAAGCTTGCAAAAGAAACTGACTTTTGCGGAGTGAAATCTGGAAGAGATTTTGATAAATTTAAAATTAATAAACTTACACCTATAAAAGGAGAGTTTGTAAGTGCTCCTATGATTGAAGAAAGTCCTGTTAATATTGAGTGCAGAGTAATAGAAATTAAGGATCTAGGTTCTCATCATATGTTTATGGCTGAAGTTTTAGGAGTTCATGTTGACGAAAAATATCTAGATGCCAAAGGGAAATTCAATCTTTCTCAAGCAAATCCAATTTGCTACTCTCATGGAACCTACTATGGACTTGGAAATTCACTGGGTACCTTTGGATACTCAATTGCAAAGAAAAAGAAAAAAAGAACAGATTCAATTGGAAAAAGGAATAAATAAAGTATTGTTGTTTTCGAATTCATCATTTAGCATGCTAAGAACATATTCCTGGGCAAAGCAGCTTGATACATTTTTTAAAATACTAAAGCCTTCAGAAGCTGTGATATTAATTAAAGCATTATTTCTAAAACCAGAGAAATACATTTTATTCATTTCAACTATAATACTATAAGCTTTTTCCAAATCTTCATCATTTAATTCATCTAGCTCAGCTAGGCAATCCTTATATTGATTGCAGCATTGCTCCATGAATACACATATGACATAATTCTTAAAGGCTTCTTTATCGAATTCAGTTGCTAGTATATCCAGATTGATGCCTTTTGTATTATAAGTATAGCCGTTAGCTGGACTGAATTTAAGTGTTCCATATTGATTGGGATAAACAAGGGCACTGCTAGTTCCGATGTCATAAATTGTAGTTTCATTTTTTGTAAATGATTTGATGTCTTGGATATGGATGTGCCCAGTAAGTACTAGGTCAATATTGGCATTTATAAAGCTATCTAAAACTTCTTCTTTGTTGTTTACAGTATAGCTATCATTGAAAATTTGACTGTGCTCAAGAAGATTATGATGCATTACTGCCATTAGTTTTGCATTATTTTTTTTTGCTAGTTCACTACGGTTATTTATCCAAGTAAGAGTATTTTTTGAAATATCTCCACCTTTAATAGGATATAGATTTTTTGATTTTTAATTAGAAAATGTGGAGTCGAGCATAAGAATCCACAAATCTTCAGAGGCAGCAGCCAAATAGCTTACAGAACTTTTATCTGTTGATATTGCTTGGCTGTATCCATATTGATAATAAATATCTTTCCAGTCATTAGATGAAATATTGTCAGTTTTTATGACATCAGAGCCTATAAATTTTCTAGACCATGGGTTTTCTATATCATGGTTTCCTGGAACGACTAAAACCTGAGTTCCTATTTGTTCTATTT
>CAZFTH010000034.1:0-12264 GCA_964521745.1 uncultured Peptostreptococcaceae bacterium | reverse complement strand
TTATAAAGGATATGGTTCTATTCTTTTCATTTAAAATCTTAGTTTTTCCTTTAGTAATAAGCCATGCCTTATTATTTTCATCCACAAGCTCTAAATCAAGACCTAACTGCTGAGCATAATATAACATAAAAATATTGCCTAGCATATGGTCTAATCTCGCGCCTAAAAAGCCCAGCATAGTAATATTTTTATAGCCCATATCTTTAGCTAAATCTATTGCAAGTTCTGTGTCAGTTTTATCCTTTTTGGCTGGAAATTTTATAAAAGTTGTTTTTTGAGTTTTATAATACTCTTCAACTTCAATCTTGATTGAGTCTAAATCTCCTACTATATAATCTGGCACTATTTTTAATTCGTATAATCTATTTGAAGCCCCGTCAGCTGAAATCAAAAGTTCATATGAAGACGCTAATTCTTTATAAAACTCAGGGTTGTTCATATTTCCATTTACAAATATGCAGCATTTTTTCATAATTTATACCACTGAATTTTCCCTAAACAGTCTCACAGTATGCTTAATATCGTCACTAGAAAATATAGCAGAACCTGCTACAATTATATTTGCACCTGCACTTACAACTTTATTTACATTTTCTGGAGTAATTCCTCCATCAACCTGGATATCTATGTTTACATTTTCCTTAAAGCATAGTGACTTTAATTCCTTTATCTTTGGAATCATAGATTCAATAAATTTTTGTCCGCCAAAACCAGGATTAACTGTCATAATAAGAACCATATCTATATCTTGAATTATATGTTTTATTGTATCTATTGGAGTCGCAGGATTAAGTGCAACTCCAGCTTTTTTGCCTAGAGCTTTAATAGACTGTATAGTCCTATGAAGATGAGTACATGCTTCTTGATGAACTACAATCAAATCAGCTCCAGCATCAGCAAAAGCTTCTATATATTTATCAGGGTTTTCTATCATAAGATGTACATCAAAAACCATATCAACTTTACCTTTTAAGGACTTAATTACTGGGGGTCCAATTGTAATATTAGGGACAAAATGTCCATCCATAACATCTACGTGTAAATATTCACAGCCGGCATCTTCAACAATTTTAATATCACTCAATAATTTTGAAAAATCAGCTGATAGAATCGATGGTGCTAATTTAATCATTTTTTAATACCTCCGTTTTTTATCATTTCTAATTTCCTTTAAAAGTTGCAAATAACTATCATAACGTTCTTTAGGTATTTCCTTATCTAGTACTGCTTGTTTGACTCTACATCCTGGTTCTTTGTCATGTATACATTTAAAAGCAAACTTACACTCATGGTCATATTCATGAAACTCTACAAAATATTCCTTTAATTCTACCTCATCAATCATATCCAAATTAAGTGAGCTAAAACCTGGAGTATCTGCAACTAGAGCATTTTTTTCTAACTCAATAAGCTGAGCATATCTAGTTGTGTGTCTTCCTCTTTGTAATTTTTCACTTATTTGAGATGTCTTTAAGTTTAATTTAGAATCAACTTTATTTAGTAAACTTGATTTCCCTACTCCTGATGGTCCCGCTATTACAGTTATATTGTCTTTAAACTCATCTTTAATTTTTTGAAGATCTAAATCATGTTTGACACTGACAGCTATAACCTTATATCCAGCCCTTTCATATATATTGACATAACTTTTATATTTTTCTTCAGAATCCAAATCTATTTTGTTAAAACAAATAGTTATATCAAGTCTTTCTCTTTCTGCAAGCACAATAAACCTATCTATTAAAGATAGATTTGGTTCTGGGCTTTTTACTGCAAATATAAGTAACGTTTTAGTTACATTGGCAATAGGAGGCCTAAATAAATAACTAGACCTTTCTTTTACACTCTCAATCATACCTTTTTTTGTAGTTGGGTCTACTACAGTCATTTCAACAACATCTCCTATAACAGGAGAAATACTATCTTTTCGAAATATTCCTCTAGCCCTACATTCATATACTTCATTGTCTTGATAATTTTTGACATAATAAAAACTTGATAAAGCTTTAATAATTCTTCCTGTTTCCATCCTCCACATCTACCTCACTTTTTAAAAAGCTACTTGTTGAGTTGTATAATATTGACCATCTATATAAATCTCATAATCTTTAGTTTCACCATTTTTACCTATAATATCTACAATTAATATGCCATTTAATTCTGCTGGTTTTATGGTTTGATTATAAACCACTGCCCCTGTTGTCAAATCCTTAATTTCCAAAGCTACTGTCTCTTGTTCTGGGAGCATAATAGCCATACTTGTTTTAATTGTTTGAGGTTGTTTTTCTTCCTCAATTTTATTTATTACTAAATTTATTTCGCTGCTCTTTTTAGCTTCTGTATTTGCTTTTGGAATCTGAGATAAAACCACTCCATCTTTTTTAGATTTATCTTCATTATAACTTACTTCTCCTACAGTAAAGTTACCTACGCTTGCTCTAGCTTCATCAATTGTTTTTCCAACAAGAGATGGTACCATCTCTAATATTTCTTCTGGCCCTCTACTTACTTTTAATTTAACTACACTTCTTTCTTCAACACTTTGCCCAGCAGATGGAGATTGAGATAATATCACATCTTCTTTCTCCTGAGTAAATTCATATTCTACAGCTTCTTGAAGGTTCTTGGATTCTAGAAGCTCAATAGCATCAATAAGGTTCATACCCTCAAGACTAGGTACATCAACAGTCTTTGCCATTATCTTTGAAATTACTACTTTTATAGTTTCTCCTTCATCTACTCTTACACCTTGAGTCGGTTCTTGTTTTGATATTGTTCCTTCTGCATATTTACTATTTGGCTCTTCTGAAATAAGTTCCACTTTCAAGCCCAACTGCTCAGCTTCTTCACTAGCTTCTTCTATAGTTTTCCCTAGTAAAGAAGGGGTGTCTATTTTATTTGAAGAAAAAATACCAAAAACATTTGTCGGCATTAAATCTCCACCAGAAAATATAAATACCGTGGCTAAAAATACTAATGATGCTACTAAAGCTGTGATAATTGCAAAAATTGACATAGCCTTAGAATGTTTTCTTTTAATTTTTTTATTATTAGATTTTGTTTTATTTTTCCCAATCACTTTTGTTACCTCTTCATCATCTAAGTCATCATCATAGTTTGAAAAATCTAAATCTTGCTGTCCAAAAAGTATTCTTTTTGTTTCAAACTCCTCTTCTCTTTCAATAAAATTATTTATAGGTTTTCTTTGTTCTAAATCAGAAATATCTGCTACTAACTGCTCAACATTTTTATATCTTTTATCTACATTTCTTTGTGTCATTTTCAAAATAAGATTCTTGGCACCTTCAGATACATTTATAAAATCTTCTTCTGCCAACTCTACCTTACTATGAATATGCTTTAGGGCAACATTAACAGGAGTCTCTCCACTAAAAGGTAATTTACCTGTAAGAAGCTCGTACAAAACTATTCCTAAAGAATAGATATCACTTCTTTCATCCATGTAACCCCCTCTTGCTTGTTCGGGAGAAAAATAGTGAACTGAACCCATAACTGCTCCTACACTTGTAATTGTAGAACTAGTGACAGCTTTCGCAATGCCAAAATCTCCGACTTTAACCAAATTATCTTTTGTTATCATAATATTGTGAGGTTTTATATCTCTGTGAATTATTTTCTTATTATGAGCTTCTGAAAGAGCTAAAGCAATTTGTTTTACAATGTTAATTGCTTTTTGTTCATTTAGAGTTCCTTCTTTTTTTATTAATTCTTTTAAATTGATACCATCAACATACTCCATTACAATATACGATATGCCATTATCCTGTCCTACATCATATACATTTATTATATTAGTATTGTTTAGACTAGCTGCTGCTTGAGCTTCATTTTTAAATTTATTTACAAACTCTTCATCTGTTGAAAATTCATCTTTTAAAATTTTTACTGCAACTATTCTATTTAAGATTTGACATTTGGCAGTATAGACATTAGCCATTCCACCTTCGCCTATTTTATCTATCAACTGATATCTATTTCCTAAAACCTTATTATTCACTATTTCACCATCTTTCACGATATTATACGACAACACAAACTATTGTTATATTATCTTTTCCGCCTTTTTTATTCGCCAATTCAACTAAACTGTTGCAACAAGATTTTGGGTTTTCACATGATTTTAAGATGTTTTCTATTTCTAAATCATCTACCATATTAGTAAGTCCATCACTACATAAAATAATTAAATCATTTTTTTTCAGTTCCTTACTATAAAAATCCACTCTTACATGTTTATCAGTTCCTATGGCTCTAGTTATGACATTCTTTTGCGGATGAGTTCTTGCATCTTCAGGTCTAATTACACCTTTTTCTACTAATTCTTGTACGTATGAATTATCTATTGTAAGCTGATATAAGCCTTCTTCTCTAAATACATAGGCCCTGCTATCTCCTACATTCGCAACTATAAGTCTACTAGCATTTATTATAGCTGCTATCAAAGTCGTACCCATACCAGAAAATTTTTCATTTTTAATGGATTCTTCAAATACAATCTTATTTGTTTCATAAAATGCTCTAGAGAGCATTATTTGTAAATCTCCCAAAATATGAGGATTTTCATTTAAATGTCTTAAAACATAGTTTTTTAAACTGTCTACAGCCATTTCACTTGCAATCTCACCTTTGTTATGTCCACCCATGCCATCAGCCACAACAAAAAAACCAGCTTCTTCCCCACTGATAATCAATTTCTGAGCATAATAATAATCTTGATTTATAGGTCTTTTAATTCCACAGTCAGTTATAAAAGAAAAATCCAAACATACCACCCTTTTCTAATCAATAATGCTTCTTCTTAGTTGACCACAAGCCCCATTGATATCTTTTCCCATTTCTCTTCTAACAGTTGCTTCTATGTGATTATTCTTTAATGTATTCAAGAAAGTATTAATAGTAGTTTTATCTGGCCTTTTATATGTGCGTTCTTCTACTGTATTAACTGGTATCAAGTTAACATGGCACATCATTCCTTTTAAGAGCTTAGATAGCCTATTTGCATCTTCTACTGAATCATTTACATCTTTTATAAGTGCATATTCAAATGTTACTCTTCTTTTAGTAGTATTAGCATAATCTCTTGCTGCTTGTACTAGCATATCTATTGGATATGCATTTTCAACTGGCATTATACTTTTTCTTTTTTCATGAGTGGTCTCGTGAAGTGATATAGCTAAATTTATAGGGTATCCTAGTTTTGCTAGCTCATAAATTTTTGTTACTATTCCACATGTAGATACTGTAATATGTCTATAGCCTATATTTAATGAATCTTCATGATGTACTATATCTAGAAATCTAATAAGATTATCAAAATTATCAAGTGGTTCTCCACTTCCCATCATTACTATATTGGAAATACGCTCATTTACATCATTTTGAACTGCCATAATCTGGCCTATCATTTCACCTGCAGTAAGGTTTCTTACTAATCCATCTATAGTGGAGGCACAAAAACTACATCCCATCAAGCATCCCACTTGAGATGATATACAAATAGATAGACCATGTTTATACCTCATAAGTACTGCTTCTATTATATTATTGTCATCGAGCTTAAGTAGATACTTTCTAGTTGAATCAAGCTCAGAAATCAAAACATTGTATACAGACACTTTTGAAATATATAAATCTTCATTTAATTTTGCTTTTAATGTTTTTGAAATGTTTCCTATCTCATCAAAAGAAGAAATCCCCTCAAAAAGCTTAGGATAAATTTGCTTGGCTCTAAATTTTTTCTCTCCTAGTTGGACAATCTTATTTTCTAATTCTTCATATCTTAGTGATAACGCATCTAATTTCATAATTTACCTTTCTGCAACAAACTATCATTAATATATAATATCATATAAATATATTATTTAGATTTATTCATATCTTTTTTTAATTTAGCTATGAAAAATCCATCTGTATTATCTATATGTGGATACAATTCTCTAGGCTCTTCTTCTAAATAAAAATCTGTATTTTCTTGTAAAAATTTTTCTACAAGCTCTATATTTTCTTTTTTCTCAAGAGTACAAGTACTGTAGAGTAAGCTGCCTTTATCTTTTAAATATTTTGAAGCATTTGATAAAATCTTATATTGAATCATTGGAAGCTCTTTTACGTCATCATAAGATTTATGTCTTATTTCTGGTTTTCTTCTAATTATACCAAAGCCTGAGCAAGGTGCATCTACTAAAATTTTATCATATGTATTTACCATATTCTTATTAAAAATCGTAGCATCCATAATTTTAGTTTTTATAATATTTATACCAAGCTCATCAGCTCTTTTTTTGAGCATTTGAATTTTATGTTCAGATATATCCATAGAATCTATATTGCCTTTATTATTCATTAAATCTGCCATATAAAATGATTTCCCTCCTGGAGCACTACAAATGTCCAAAACATTGTCACCTGGCATAGGATTCAAAGTCTTTACCGCTATCATAGAAGATAAATCTTGAATAACAAAAGCCCCTTTTTTAAATAAAGGATTTAAGCCTATATTTTTCATCCCATTAATTTCGTATGCGACGTCTATTATATCATTTTTCTTTGAATATATATTCTGAAGCTCTAGGTTTTCAAGCAATTCTTCTTCTGTAGATTTTAACTTATTCAATCTTATAAATAAACTAGGTTTTTCTAACATACTACTTAATAATTCTCTTGTAAATTCCTCTTTATATATTTTCAAAAATCTCCTAACTATATACTCTGATATTGAAAATTCTACAGATAGAGACTGAGTTTTATCTAAATCCTTTCCATTATAGTTTAATTTTCCTTCCTTTGCCCTTTTTCTCATAACTGCATTAACTAAGCTTGTACTTCTTTTATCAGTTTTTTTAATGAGTTTTACACTTTCATCTACTGATGCAAAATCTGAAACGCTGTCCATAAATTCTAATTGATAAAAACCCATTTCTAAAACTATCTTCGCTTGTTTAGAAAGCTTACTAGCTCTCATATCTAAAAACTGTTCGACTTGACTATCTAAATAAATAAGTCTACTTAATGTTCCATATACGAGTTCTGTTACAAATCCTTTTTCTCTATTATCTATGTCACTGCTATTAAAGGCTTTATTAATTGATATATTTGAATAGGCTTTTTTATACTTAACATCGTATATTATATCATACGCAATCTTTCTAGAATTATTGCTCATAATTACTCCTTTTTATAGTCATTAATTTATAACAATTTAATTACTATTACTATAGTATATTGTATTTAATTTTATTTTCAAAAGAAAAGACCAGCATAATGCTAGTCCCTTGAACGCTCTCTTAATAATAGTAGTCTAACAAGCTGAGCTACTGCTGTAGCTGTAGCTGCTACATAAGTAAGAGCTGCTGCATCCAAAACTTTTTTGCTATGAGGAATCTCATCTCTAGTCAGTACTCCTACAGACTCTAATTCATCTAGAGCTCTACTACTTGCATTAAACTCAACAGGCAAGGTAATAATTTGAAATACTACAGAACCTGTAAATAAAATAATCCCAATATCAATTAATCCCGTAAAGGATAGAAATAATCCAGCTAAAATAAAAATCCAAGAAAGATTAGATGCAAAATTTACAACCGGGACTATTGCATTCCTAAAACGAAGTGGAGAGTAATCTTTTGCATGTTGGATAGCATGTCCCACTTCATGAGCAGCAATAGCAGATGAAGAAATCGAATTTCCTCTATACACCATATCAGAAAGTCTAAGCACCCTAGTCCTTGGATCATAATGATCAGTTAGTGTCCCTCTTATATGTTCTATTTTCACATCAGAAAGTCCATTTCTATCTAAAATAGCTCTAGCCGCATCTGCTCCAGTGTATCCTTTACTACTTGCTATTCTCACATACTTTTCATATGTGGATTTTACTTTACTTTGAGCATACATAGCCAACAAAATCGCTGGTATTAGCACTATCATAGTACTATCAAAATAAGGATAATACATACTAATCTCCTCCTAAATAAAACAATATTGCTTCTTCAAGTTTTTTTACATTTACTTTCGTATCTAGACAAGGTCCATTTGGCCTATCATTTAAAATTCCTATTATATCCATTTCTCCTACATCAACTATTCCACTAGTCAAATCTCTTTCACAAGCTACAGCAATAATACCTTTAGGTTTTATACTTTTTATTGCTCTTCTAGCCAAAGTCCCTCCAGTAGCTACAACTACATTAACCTTATACTTATCACAAATATCAACTATATGGGATATATCGCATTTCCCACATTTTTTACAATTGTTTATATTTGTTGTTATCCTTATATCGCAACTTTGTTTTTGAAGGCAGTGAGGTAATAAAACTAGTATCTCACTTGCTTTTAAATTAAATTTTTTATTTCTTGTTTTTTTATTGTTCCTATCTATCATTCTTTTTCTAAACTCATTTTTATCCATTCCAAGCAGGTCTATTGTGCCTTCTATTAAAGGATATGCTTTTTTAAAAAACTTACTCATAGCCAAGTGCCTTTCCTATTTCTAAAGTATTTCCCTTTAGAAATTCTGCAACTGGCATCCTTTTTTTTCCGCTAACTTGTATTTCTTTTATTCTTACTATATTATCTTTTGTTGCTATATCTAGTCCTTGGTCGGATAGAAAAACTATTGTTCCAGGAATTTCATTTGATAGCCTATCTATGACAACTGGGCAAAATAACTTTATCACAGCTTTATCATAATACGTATAAGCTGATGGCCATGGATCTGTTCCTCTAATGAGGTTTGATATTGATTCCGCTGACATATTCCAATTTATTTTTCCAAGTTCTTTAGTCATTATAGGCGCATAACTAGACATAGAATCATCTTGTTTTTCCGCTTTTATTTCTCCGCTTATAATAGCTTTTATAGTATCTGATAAAGTTTTCTTTCCTACAACAGCTAACTTATCATGTAAAGTAGATGCAGTATCCTCAGGAGTAATTTCAATCTCATTTTTCAAAAGCATATCTCCTGTATCTAAACCTTCTTCCATATACATGGTCGTTACACCTGTCTTTTTCTCACCATTAATTATAGAAAAGTTAATAGGAGCAGCTCCTCTATATTTTGGTAAAAGAGAAGCATGAACATTTATACAGCCATATTTTGGGATTTCCAAAATATCTTTTGGCAAAATCTGTCCAAACGCAACTACTACTATTAAATCAGGTTTTACTTCTTTTATTTTTTTAATTGCTTCACTATCTTTTATTCTTTCTGGTTGAAAAACCTCTATATTATTTTCAAGCGCTCTTATTTTAACTGGAGGTGATTGAAGTTTTTTCCCTCTGCCTTTAGGTCTATCCGGCTGAGTAACCACTAAAGCTATTTCAAATTCACTTTCATTTAGAGCTTCAAATGATGAAATAGCAAATTCAGGTGTTCCCATAAATATAGCTTTCATTTGCATCTACTCTCTTTCGTTTAAGCTACCTTCTACCTTGTCCTTAAATAAAACACCTTCGAGATGATCAATTTCATGACAAATTGCCCTAGCAAAAAGTTCTTCAGCTTCTATAACAAATTCATTCATTTTAGTATCGTATGCTTTTGCTTTTACATAATACGGACGAGTAACACAGCCAAATTTTCCTGGTAGGCTAAGACAACCTTCATCATCTGTTTGTTCTCCACTAGACTCTAGAATTTCTGGATTTATCATCACTATAGGACCATCTCCTACATCTATAACCACTACTCTTTTAAGCACTCCAACCTGTGGAGCTGCAAGTCCTACCCCATCAGCTTCATACATAGTATCTATCATGTCTTCCACTAGCTCTAAAATCTTATCATTGATTTTGTCAACAGCGCGAGATTTTTTTCTTAGTACCTCGTCTCCATCAGTTCTAATAATTCTAATTGCCATTTCTTACCTCCATAATTTTTAAATAGTTTATCAAAATTGCTATAAATATAACAAAATATCATAGTTTTATAAGCAATCTCTCTATTACAAAGTATTCTTAACTATAGTTTATACCCTATCTATAGAATTTATACCATATTGATAGGATTTATATCAACTGAAGCATTTACATTGTCTAGAAGAACTACACTTCTTTTTTCTGTAAGTATATAGTTTATTATACTCTTAATTAAATGAATTTCAACTTCACTATCTTTTATTAGTATTTGCCACCTGTATTTATTTTCTATTTTATTCACTAAGCATGGAAAAGGTCCCATAATATTAACATTGTTTATTGATTTTTTGTTTAAATAAAAAATTATAGCATCTTTTATTTGCATACTACTGTTAGCAGCATTTTGTTCATTAACACTACTTACTAATATTCTAACTATATTACTATAAGGAAGATAATTAAATGTTTTTCTAAGCTTAATCTCTTCTTGGTAAAAACCTTCAAAATCATGGTGAACTATATATTTAAGAACATAATTATCAGGAGAAAAAGTTTGAACTACTACCTTGCCATCTATATCTCCCCTACCTGCCCTTCCTCCCACTTGCTCAATAAGACTAAACATTCTCTCGTGACTTCTAAAGTCAGGAGCATTTAAACCTTGATCTGCATTTATAACACCAACTAAACTCACCATTGGAAAATCCAAGCCTTTTCCTATCATTTGTGTCCCTATTAGTATAGCTCCTTTAGTATTTTTAAAAGCAGATAATATTTCACTATGACTATTTTTCCTTCCCACTGTATCTTTGTCCATTCTAAAAACTTTGGCATTTGGAAATAATTCTCTTACTTCAGCTTCTATTCTTTCTGTTCCAATTCCTATGTCTTTCATGCTACCTTCTTTACAGCTTTCGCATGTTTTTTCAAAAGCTATTTCATAATTACAATAATGACATCTTAAGCTCTTGTTTTGTTTGTGATATGTAAGAGATATATCACAATTTTTACATTTAGGAACATAACCACAGCTGTCACAACTTAAAAAGTTTGCATAACCTCTTCTATTTAAAAACAAAATTACTTGCTCTGATTTTTCAAGTGCCAAGCTTACTTTTTTTTGAAGAATCAGACTTAAAAAAGACAGGTTCCCAAGTTTTGCATCTTCCTTCATATCTACTATCTCAATCAAAGGAAGATTTTTATTATTTGCTCTCGTTTTCAAATCCAAAAGCTTATACTCATTATTTTTTGTCTTATAGTACTGTTCTATTTTAGGAGTAGCCGAACCTAAAATAACTGCTACTCCATGAAGTTCATTTAATTTACAGGCTAGCTCTATACTGTCATATTTAGGATTAAGTTCTGACCTATATGCATCTTCATGACATTCATCTATAACAACTAGCCCTAGATTTTTTATAGGTGCAAACAAGGCCGAACGTGCTCCTATCACAACTGGAGCATCAATAGCTTCTATTTTTGACCATTCATCAAATCTTTGACCCACGCTCAAATGACTATGAAGCACAGCAACTTTTGATTTAAATCTAGCTGTGAATCTAGCTATAGTTTGTGGTGTAAGAGAAATTTCTGGAACTAATACTATAGATCCTTTTTCTTTTGAAATCATATCTTCTATAATTTCCATATAAATTTCTGTTTTTCCAGACCCCGTTATGCCTTTAAGCAATATAGGTCTGTTCTGATTATCGAATTCCCTATTAATTTCTTTAAATATATTTTTTTGCTTTTCATTCAATTCATGTTTTATATATGTTGTATTACTATAGTTATCGTCATTTGAATCTCTATATAGTCTAGTTTTTTTAACTTCAATTATTTTATCTTCTTCTAATTCTTTTATATATGAAGATATAGATTTTCCTTTAAGTTCTTCATTTAATTTATTTCTGGATATATTTATATTATTAATAATCAATTCATATAATTGTTTTTTTATATGGGCATTCCTTTTTAAATATTTATATTTTAATTTTAAAGTGGCTTTATCAAGTAATACTATAAACTCTTCAAACTTAGCATTTCCTTTTCTAATTTGAGTTGGATAAATAAGATTAAGCGCATCTAAATAACTACACATATAATATTCTCTAATCCAAAAGGCTAATGATATCTTGTCATAATCAAGGTTTGTTTTTTCACCTATAGTAATAATCTGCTTTAACTTGTTTTCTGAATCATCAGCAGGTTTTATATCTTTAATTTCCACAACTATTGCTTCTAATAGCTTATTTCCTCTTCCAAATGGCACATATACAATCTGTCCCAGACTCACTTCTAGATTTGTTTTATAAGTAAATTTTTTATCAATATATCTAGATTTTTGAATTAATATTACCTTGCAATATTTTTCAACCA
>CAZFTH010000033.1:0-12549 GCA_964521745.1 uncultured Peptostreptococcaceae bacterium | reverse complement strand
CGAAGCAATGAGAGAGCAAAACGCTAGATTTGTTACTGTTGACAATAGAGAAGTTAAGGAAAAAGATATGCTATTAATCGACTTTAATGGAAAGGTTGATGGAGCAGAATTTGATGGTGGACAAGCTGAAAATTACTCAATAATAGTAGGTTCAAACACATTTATTCCTGGTTTTGAAGAACAATTAGTAGGAATGAAATTAAATGAAGAAAAAGATGTAAATGTTAAGTTCCCTGAAGAATATCATGCTGAAAATCTTGCTGGAAAAGATGCGGTATTTACTGTAAAAGTAAATGAAATAAAAGAAAAAGAGCTTCCAGAGCTAGATGATGAGTTTGCTAAAGATGTTAGTGAATTTGATACTTTAGAAGATTTAAAAGCTGATGCAAAAGCAAAGCTTCAAAAAACTAAAGATGAATATGCTGATAGGGAAATAGAAAATAATCTAGTTAAGATGGCTGCTGAAAATGCAACTGTTGAGATACCAGAAGCTATGATTGATAATCAAGTTGAGAATATGATTTACGATTTTGAATATCAATTAAAATATCAAGGACTTGATTTAGAAAACTACCTAAAGTTTACAAATATGAATATTGAAGGACTAAAAGAACAAATGCGTCCAGATGCAAAATCTAGAGTGCTAAACAGTTTAGTAATTGAAGCTATATCTAAATCAGAAAATATTGAATCAACTGAAGAAGATTTAGAAGCAGAATTGGCTAAAATGGCTGAAAGCTACAAAATGGAAGTAGATAAACTAAAAGCTACTCTTAAACCATCGGATATGGATTATATTAAAGATACAGTTATAGCAAGAAAAACTGTTGAATTTATAAAAACAAATGCAAATCTACAGTAGCCATTTTGGCTACTGTAATTTTTTTAGTTGCTATAGTTTGATAATTTAGTTTTATTTAGCTATATTAGGGTATAATAGTTCCTAGGAAACCTAAAAACAATCTTGTAGTTTATAACTATAACATATACAATAAAAGGAGGATTTAAAGTGGCATACGTACCAATAGTAATCGAACAAACTGGAAGAGGCGAAAGAAGTTACGATATATATTCTAGGCTTTTGAAAGATAGAATAATATTTTTAGGAGATCAAGTTAATGATCATACAGCATCACTTGTAGTAGCTCAATTACTTCATTTAGAATCAGAAGATCCAGATAAGGATATCTTCCTTTATATTAATTCCCCAGGAGGAAGTATAACAGCTGGTATGGCAATTTATGATACGATGCAATATATTAAGCCAGATGTAGCTACAATTTGCGTAGGTATGGCAGCTTCTATGGGGGCTTTTTTATTAACGGCAGGAGCTAAAGGTAAAAGATTTGCCCTTCCGAACAGCGAAGTTATGATTCATCAACCACTGGGTGGGACACAAGGACAAGCGACAGATATAAAAATTCACGCAGAGAGAATTATCAGAATGAGAAATAAATTAAATGAAATTATGGCTGAAAGAAGTGGACAAGCTTTGGAAAAAGTTGAAAGAGATACAGAAAGAGATTTCTTTATGTCTTCAGCTGAAGCTAAAGAATATGGACTTATTGACGAGGTATTAGAGAAGAGACCCTAGTCAAAAATATTAAAAGAGGTGTAATTAATGTCGAGATTTGATGAAAAGAAGCAGCTTAGATGCTCCTTCTGTGGTAAGAGCCAAGAGCAGGTAAAAAGACTAATTGCTGGTCCTAATGTATATATCTGTGACGAATGTGTTGAACTTTGCCAAGAAATAATTAAAGAAGAGTTCGAGGAGATAATTGACACAGAGATTACTGGATTACCAAAACCAAAAGAAATAAAAGATTATTTGGATGAGTATGTAATAGGGCAAGATGATGCAAAGAAGACCCTTGCAGTGGCTGTTTACAATCATTATAAACGCATATATGCTGTAGATGGAAAAGCAAAGGATATTGAACTTCAAAAAAGTAATATTTTGATGCTTGGGCCTACTGGTTCAGGTAAGACACTTCTTGCTCAAACTCTTGCAAAAATGCTTAACGTTCCTTTTGCAATGGCAGATGCTACAGCACTTACAGAAGCAGGCTATGTAGGAGAAGACGTAGAGAATATCCTTCTAAAGCTGATTCAAGCTTCAGATTACGATATTTCTAAAGCTGAAAAAGGTATAATATATATAGATGAAATAGATAAAATAACTAGAAAATCTGAAAATCCATCAATAACTAGAGATGTATCTGGTGAAGGGGTTCAGCAAGCCCTACTAAAAATAATTGAAGGAACAAAAGCAAATGTTCCACCTCAAGGAGGAAGAAAGCATCCACATCAAGAATTTTTACAAATTGATACATCAAATATTTTGTTTATAGTAGGTGGAGCTTTTGATGGAATAGATAAGATAATCCAAAGACGTATGGGAGAAAAAGCTTTAGGTTTTGGAGCAAAGATAGTTTCTAAAAATGATATTGCTGTAGGAGAAATCTATAAGCAAGTACAAACAGAAGATCTTCTGAAATTTGGACTTATTCCTGAGTTTATAGGGAGAGTTCCTGTTGTAGTGTCACTTGACCCATTAGATGAAAAAGCTCTTATATCTATCTTAAAAGAACCCAAAAATGCTCTTGTAAAACAGTTTAAAAAGCTTTTTGAGATGGATAAGGTTACATTAGATATAGAAGATGAAGCTTTAGTTGAGGTTGCTAAGAAGGCAATAGCTAAAAAAACTGGAGCAAGAGGGCTTAGAAGTATTTTAGAAAAAGTTATGATGGATATAATGTATGAAGTTCCATCTAGAGAAGATATAGAAAAGGTAATCATTACTAAGGAAAGTATAACAGACAATAAAGAGCCCTATGTTATTTTAAAATCAAACAAGAAAGATGATACTCCAGAAGAGACAGCTTAATGAAAACTTAAAATATAATTAGTTAAGGGATGCATTAGCATCCCTTAACTAATTATATGAATAATCCTAAAAAACCAAAGAAGACAAGTATTAGGATTGGGTGAAATTTAGTAAATAGTAGAAGTAGTAAAGAAATTAAAAATATAATAAAAGACCTTAAATCAATAACACTTTTAAAAAAAGTCGAGTAAGCAGCTGATAATATAAGAGCAGCTGTTATTGGTCTTAAAAATTTGAATATATATTCTGAGATATCACTGGATTTATATTTTTCTATAAATCTAGTAACTATGCTCATAAATATAAATGGTCCGCTTACTATTCCAAATGTAGCAGCCACAGCACCTAGGAATCCAAGATATCTAAAACCAATAAATGTTGCTGCATTTATTGCAATTGGACCAGGAGTCACCTGTGATATAGCTAAGATATCTAGAAATTCTGAACTAGTAAGCCAAGCATGATTATCGATAATCATGGTTTCTATATAGGGGAGCATAGCATAGCCTCCCCCGAAACTAACAGAACCAATCTGTAAAAAAGCTAGGAAGAGTGACAGTAATATTTGCATATACCTAAAAGCACCCCCCCTAATATTATAAATAATGGATTAATATCAAAAAAAGCTACTGCTAAGAAAGTTATAGCCATAAGAGCAATTGATGAAGCTCTTTTGTTACTTTTTTGGAAAATGTTTATAAATGAAAATGCAAGTAATGCAGGAACTACTGGTATTATTCCAGAAAAGAAGCCTTCTAATATTTTAGAATTTCTAGTTTTTGAATAAAAAAGAGAAATAATTAAAATTATTATAAATGAAGGCATAACAGTTCCGAGGAGAGAAATAATAGCTCCTAAAAAACCATGAATTCTATACCCTAAAAGTACAGATAAATTTATAGCTATGGGGCCAGGGAAACTTTGAGCTATTGAAATATAGTCGACAAATTCTTCAGAAGATAGAAGTTTATTCTTTTTTACTAGCTCAGTTTCCATAATGGGAACCATAGCATAACCACCACCAAAGGTAAAGAGGCCTACTTTAAAAAATGTTAGAAAAAAATTAAGCACAATAAAAACTCCTTTGTCAATTAGTAATGCAAGATATCCTACTTTTATGATATCATTAGTATGAAAAATAAGTCTATGAAAATAAAGAAATTAATTATATAAGCTATATATTGATAGTTATATATTGAAAGGAGCATAGTTATGGCTAGAAATTATAAAATGAAAACAGTAGATATGCCAATTATTCCATTAAGAGGAATATCGATATTCCCATATATGGTACTTCACTTTGACGTAGGAAGAGAAAAATCTATCATTGCTTTGGAGGAAGCTATGGTAAATGAACAACTAGTATTTTTAACAACACAAAAAGATCCAGAAATAGATATTCCTACAGAGGATGATTTTTACGATATAGGAACTATATGTAAAATTAAGCAAATGCTTAAACTTCCGGGCAATACAATAAGAGTACTGGTAGAAGGGGTAACAAGAGCAAAAATAAAAGAACTTTATCAAGTAGAGCCATATTTTAGAGCAAAGATACAAGAAGCTATTTACTCAGAACAATTAAGAGAAGAAAAAGATATAGATGCTACCATGAGACTAGTTTTAGATACTTTTGAAGAATATGTAAATATAGGGAATAAGGTTTCGGGAGAAGTTCTAATAACTTTAGCCGATATAGATGAACCTAGTAGATTTGCTGACACAGTAGCTGCCAATATTATACTAAAACCAGCTCAAAAACAAAACATCTTAGAGATTTTTGACCCAAAAGTAAGATTAGAAGAACTTTATAAAATTTTACTTGAAGAAATTGAAGTTCTTGAAATAGAAAAAACTATAAATATAAGAGTTAAAAAGCAAGTTAATAAAATTCAAAAGGAATATTATCTTCGTGAACAACTTAAAGCAATACAAAGAGAATTAGGTGAAGATGAAGAAGTTTCAGATGAATTAGAAGAATACAAGGAAAAATTAAAAAAGCTTAAAGTTTCTAAAGAAATAAAAGAAAAAATAGAAAAAGAAATAGCGAGATTATCAAGAATGTCTCCATCTTCTGCTGAGGGAGGCGTTATAAGGTCTTATTTAGATAATTTCTTTGCTCTTCCATGGGACAAAGAAAGTAAGGATAAACTTGATATAAAGCTTGCTGAGAGTATACTTGACGAAGACCATTTTGGCCTCGAAAAGGTAAAGGAAAGAATTATAGAATATCTAGCAGTAAGACAATTATCAAAATCTATGAAAGGTCCTATCTTGTGTTTAGTAGGCCCTCCTGGAGTAGGAAAGACATCTATAGCAAAATCTGTTGCTAGGTCTCTTAATAGAAAGTTTGTTAGGGTTTCTCTAGGTGGAGTTAGAGATGAAGCAGAAATAAGAGGGCATAGAAGAACTTATGTGGGAGCAATACCAGGTCGTATTATAAATGCTATAAAGGAAGTTAAGGTTAAAAATCCTGTATTTTTATTTGATGAGATTGATAAAATGGCATCTGATTTTAGGGGGGACCCAGCTTCTGCAATGCTAGAGGTTTTAGACCCAGAACAAAATAAAGATTTTACTGACCATTACATGGAAATTCCTTTTGATCTTTCTAAAGTTCTATTTATAACTACAGCAAATTCACTTTCCACTGTACCTAGGCCATTGTTAGATAGAATGGAAGTAATAGAAATATCAGGATATACAGAAGAAGAAAAATTAAAAATTGCTAAAATATATCTTTTGCCTAAACAGCTAAAAGAACATGGATTAGAAGAAGGTTTTCTAAAAATATCAGATGAAAATTTAAAATTAGTAATTTCAAAATATACTAGAGAATCTGGAGTAAGAAATTTAGAGAGAAAAATAGGGCAGCTTTGCAGAAAAGCTGCTAAAAGTAAGGTAGAAAATTCAAAATTAGAACATGTTAATATTACTAAGCAAAATATGGAGAAATATCTTGGCAAACCTATATTTAGATATCAAACAGCATCAGAAAATCCTGAAATAGGAAGTGTTACTGGTTTAGCATGGACACCAGTAGGTGGAGATACTCTTACCATAGAAGTAACTACTATGAAGGGAACAGGTAAGTTAGAGCTTACTGGACAACTAGGTAATGTTATGAAAGAATCAGCTAAGGCAGGTATGAGCTATGTAAGGTCAATATCTGACAAGTATGATATAGAGCCAGAATTTTATAAGGAAAAAGATATTCACGTGCATATTCCTGAAGGAGCCATACCAAAAGACGGCCCATCAGCTGGGGTTACTATGGCCACTGCTCTTTTATCAGCTCTTAGTAAAATTCCAGTAAGTGGAGAGCTTGCAATGACGGGAGAGGTAACTTTGAGAGGTAAGGTGCTTCCAGTTGGGGGCATAAAAGAAAAAGTATTAGCGGCTCATAGGGCAGGAATAAAAAAAATACTACTTCCTCAAGACAATAAAAGAGATATTGACGATATACCACAAAATATAAGAAAGCAATTAGAGTTTGTTCTTGTTTCTAATATGGATGAGGTACTAGAACATGCACTTATAGTAGATAAAGATAAAAAAAATCAGCAAGAAAAAAAGGATGAAAAATAATGAAATTAAAATCGATTGAATTAGTAATAAGTGCAATGTCAAAGACTCAGTATCCTCATGATGGACTACCAGAAGTAGCTTTTGTTGGAAGGTCAAATGTTGGAAAATCTTCAGCAATAAACACTCTTTTAAATAGAAGAAGCCTTGCAAGAGTAAGTCAAAATCCAGGAAAAACTAGAACTATCAATTTTTATAAAATTAATCAAGAGTTTTACTTTGTTGATTTACCTGGTTATGGCTATGCTAAGACAGCTAAAACAGAGAGACAGCACTGGGGGACAGTAATGCAGGAATATTTTGAAAATAGTCAAGATTTAAGACATATTTTCTTGCTTTTAGATATTAGACATGAGCCTAAAGAAGATGATATCTTAATGTACAAATACGCAGTATATTACAATATACCTGTAACAATTATTGCTACTAAAGCAGACAAGATATCGAAGGGGGCCTATCAGAAAGCATTTTCGATTATGAGAAAAAAATTAGATTATCATGGAGAAAAGATTCTTCCTATTTCATCGCTTAAAAAAACTGGAAAAGATGAAATTTGGAATCATATTGTCAATATTTTTGAGCAAGATGGATATAATATAACTGTAGAATAATTAATGAATAAAAAAAGGCTCTACTTAGGTAGAGTCTTTTTAAAAAAAGGAGTCTGTTTTGTATGATATATCTTATCCAAGGAGTCAATACCCTAGTCCTATTAGGCATGCTGGTTGTTCCTTTTATTCTAGGATATTTTTTTATAAAAAAAATAAGAGAAAAAACCGACGAAAGTGAAAGCTTAGAAGTAAGGATAGCTTTACTTGAAAATAGAGTTAAGGAACTAGAAGAATATATAGAAGATTCTAGATGGGAGTAATAAGATATGGCTTTGAAATCTGTTAGGTGTTTTTTGATAATGACAACTATACTTGGTATTTTAATTGGTATTCAGGTAAAAAGTCCCTACCAAATCAGCTCTGATGGCTCATTTATTATGAGAGATACTATAACTAAGATTAACAAAGAAAGAATCGAGAGTTATACTTTAATGAAACAAAAAAAAGCCTATGAAAGAGAAATAGAAAAACTAGAAGAACAAGCATCTGACGAAAATAAAGAATTACTCACATATAAGCAAAAATCGGATTACTTAAAAAATCATTTGGGATATAAAAGTGTATATGGACCTGGAATAAAAATTATAATAGATACTCATGACGATAGAAATTTGGCTTACTTAATGGAAGAAAGAAAACTGTTCATTATCTTAGTTAATGAGCTAAAAGCTCAAGGCGGTGAAGCAATAAGTATTAATGGGCAAAGACTAAACTCTATGTCAGAAATAACTTTAGCAGGTAATCATATAAATATAAACGCCGTTGCAATAGCACCTCCTTATGAAGTGTGTGTTATTGGAAATAGTTCAAAACTGCTAGATTTTGTAAACACTAAAAGTCCTATAATTGATATTATGAAAAATGGATATAATCTGTCAATTAATTATAAGCTTGAAAATAATTTATTACTACCAAAATTAGATCATATAAAAAATTCAGAATATCTAAAAGAAATTATGTAAAATATTTTAGGAGGGTTTGAATTGGAAGAAATAAATGTACTTATTTTGACAGTAACAGCTGGATATGGACATATCAGTGTTTCAAATGCCCTAAAAGATTATCTAGAGAAGCAAAAAATAGATTCTAAAGAAATAAATGTTGAGATTTTTGATGTTTTGGCAGATGTAAATCCTTTAATTAACAAAGTGTTTACAGAGTATTATTTAAAAGCAATTAAATATATACCGAACGTATATTCTTTTTTATATAAAAAAGAAGCTGAAAAAGCTCTAGAAAATCCTAGAAGTTTCAAGAGAAGCTCTAAAAAATTAAAACAAAAAATACATGAAGAAGAAATCACAGCAACAGATATTTTTAATAAAGTTATAATAAAGAAAAAACTAATGTCTATTTTAAAGCTTAAAAAGCCAAATTTTATTTTTTGTACCCACCCTTTTATTGGTGAATTACTTGAACTTACAGAGATAAATGATTATGTGAAATCAAAGGGGGAATTAGATGCATGTGTAATAACTGTAATAACAGACTACGTAGTACATCCCTCTTGGTTAAATGATGTAAGTGATTATTTTATTTTTGCTTCAGATAGACTTAGATTTTTTCTTAATGAAGTAAAGCCAGAATTACTTGAAAAAGATAAAAATTCTAAGAATGATGCGGCAAAGGCTAAGTTTTTTGGTATTCCTATTAATGATACATTTAATCAAGTATACGACAAAACAAAATTGAGAAAAGATAATGTATTTTATAAAAAAGATTATAAATTTCTTAAAGAAGATTATTCTTTGGATCAGAAATTCACATATTTGGTTATGGGTGGGGGATATGGCATAGGTAATATAAAGGACTATGTAAAGCTTCTTATTGAACATGAAAATAATAATTCCAATAAGCTTGATGATTTTACCTATAATAAAGATTTGTCTAATATTATAGTGGTTTGTGGAAATAATCAGGAGTTATACGAAGAAATTATAAGTTTAAAGAAAGAGTATGATTTTGAGAATCAAATTATGGTCTTTGGTTTTGTTAATGAAATAGATAAAATAATGAAGATGAGTGATGTGATAATAACAAAACCAGGAGGCATTAGTATAACTGAATCTATGGCTTGTAGACTTCCGATTGTGATAAGAGAATACTTACCTGGACAAGAAGAAAGAAACACTGAGTTTCTTTTAAATAACAATTTAGGAATATATGTAGCAGAAGATAGTAGTTTTTTAGCATATCTTTTACAACTAAAATACGACGATAATTATAGAAATCAAATAATTGATAATCAGAAAAAGATATACCAAAATCCAAGCATAAAAACGAATAGTTCCCTATATAAGATATATGAACTTATGAAGCAGGAATGTAGTGAAAAGGAGCAATAATGAAATATATTAGTATTGAAAGACCTAGTCCATACGATAATGTAATATCGTTTGATATATTTGAGTATAATGATGAGCTTACACTGGATAGGCAAATTTTTTCTATAGATGTAATTAAGGAAATTCCCTTAGAACAATTCAAAGATAAAGTTAAAGCTAGCTACAGGGTTATGACCTATAATTTACGTCTAGAAAAAGAAGATATAGATTTTAATGAATTGAAAAAACTAATAAATCAAGAATGTTTTGAGATAGAAGACATAAATTTTTATATCTCAGTAACTATATAGGAGAAAAAAATGATATTAATTTCCAATCTTAAAATTGGCATAGAAGACAAAATGCAAGATTTAACTTTTAAAATCAGAAAAAAGTTAAAGTTAAAAGATCAAAGGATGCAATATAAAATAATTAGAGAGTCTATAGATGCAAGAAAAAAAGGTAAGATAGATTTTGTATATCAAGTATTAGTAGAAGTAGATAATCCTGATAAAATTCTTAAATCTGTAAAGGATCCCAATATAAAATTATATACAAAGCCTGAAAGAATTCCTTTGAAAAAAGGAAATTTAAAAAGAAATGGGAGAGTTTTAGTTGTAGGTAGCGGGCCAGCTGGCTTATTTGCAGCCTATGTGCTTGCTGAAAATGGTTATAAACCTATACTTATAGAGCGTGGAAAGAGTATAGAAAAGCGTTCTGAAGATGTGGAGCAGTTCTGGAGAGATGGTATACTAAATCCAAAATCAAATGTTCAGTTTGGAGAAGGTGGAGCTGGAACTTTTTCTGATGGTAAGCTTACTACCAGAATAAAAGATAATAGAGTTACAGATGTATTAGAAATTTTTCATAAATGTAAAGCGCCTGAAGAAATTCTATATGCTCATAAACCTCATATAGGCACTGATGTTCTTAGAAATGTAGTTGTAAATATGAGACAGCGTATTATAGAGATGGGTGCAGAAGTTAGATTTGAGTCTATGCTTGAGAAAATAGAAGAAAAAGATGGGCATATAAGTGGGGCCTGGATTAATTCTGAGTATATCGAAGTTTCAGCCATGATTTTAGCAATAGGCCATAGTGCTAGAGATACTTATAAGATGCTAGATGATTTTGGAGTAAAAATAATTTCAAAACCATTTGCCGTAGGATTTAGAATAGAACATCCACAGCAAATGATTAACAGAGCTCAATATAAAGAATTTTACAATCACCCTCGTCTAGGGGCAGCTGACTATCAGCTTACCCATAAATCAGATGAATATGAACGCTCAGCATATACTTTTTGTATGTGTCCAGGAGGTCTAGTAATAGGCTCTTCATCTGAGGAAAATGCATTAGTTGTAAATGGGATGAGTTATCATGCTAGGAATTTAGAAAATGCAAATAGTGCACTTCTTGTAAGCGTTTCTCCTAAAGACTTTAAAGCAGGAGCTTTATCTGGAATAGAATTTCAAAAGAAAGTTGAAAAGATGGCTTTTGATTTAGGAGGTGGAAATTATAGGGCTCCTATACAAAGAGTAGAAGATTTCCTAAAAGGTGAAAAAACTAAAGCTATAGGAAAAGTAAGGCCATCATATAACCCAGGCTTTACCATGAGTGATTTATCAGAGCTCTATCAAAAAGAACTTACAAATACTTTAAAAGATGCAATAATTGATATGGACAAAAAACTAAAGGGTTTTGCTTATCCTGATGCTATATTAACTGGAGTAGAAACAAGGTCATCTTCTCCTATAAGAATAGTAAGAGATGATATAAGTTTAGAGTCAGAATCTATAAAAGGACTTTATCCTTCGGGAGAGGGAGCTGGATATGCAGGTGGAATAGTATCATCTGCAGTAGATGGAATTAAGTCAGCTCAAGCTCTAATAGCTAAATATCAAGCATAATATATTTTGCTAAAGTAAAACTTAACAAAAAATCAATAATCTTAATAAACTTAACATAGACTTAACATTAAAAACCTAACTCTTTGGTATACTTTGATTCGTAAATAATTAAGGGCATTCCCAAATATTAGGAGGAAATCATGTATATAGGTATAGTTTTAGGCTTGATAGCAGGGTTAGGTTTATTCTTATATGGTATGAATATTATGGGAGCTGGTTTGCAAAAAGCAGCTGGAGAAAGATTGAAAAAAATTATTGAACTACTTACAAGCAATAGATTTATTGCAGTGCTTGTTGGAATATTCGTAACAGCGGTAATTCAAAGTTCAAGTGCAACTACAGTTATGGTTGTAGGTTTTGTAAATGCTGGAATAATGCAGCTTACACAAGCTATAGGTGTGATTATGGGAGCAAATGTCGGGACTACTGTAACAGCACAGCTAGTGTCATTTGATTTAGAAGCATATGCCCCGGTTGCAGTTGGTATAGGAATTCTTATACATATGATATCAAAAAGCGAAAAAGCAAAAAGCTATGCAGAAATTTTCATTGGATTTGGTATACTATTTGTGGGTATGACATATATGAAGGATGCGATGTCTCCTCTTCGTGAAGTACAAGCATTTAAAGATATGCTAGTTAATTTTGGACATAATCCGGTACTGGGTATACTTATGGGATTTTCCCTTACTTTACTAGTTCAAAGTTCGAGTGCATCAATTGGTATATTACTTGCTTTAGCATCTCAAGGAATGCTTCCTTTAGAAGCAGCACTTCCTATACTTTACGGTGATAATATAGGAACATGTACTACTGCACTTTTATCTAGTATAGGAGCAAATAAAAATGCTCAAAGAGCTGCTGTTATGCATCTTACTTTCAATATAATAGGTACTTTATTATTTGCTTTTGTTCTAAATAAACCAATAGAGGCGATAGTACTTAGAATTGACCCTACAAATGTAGCTAGACAAGTTGCAAATGCCCATACTTTCTTTAATATACTAAATGTAATAATTCAATTTCCTTTTGCTGGGCTTATAGTGAAAATAGCTGAAAAAGTTATTCCAGAAAAAGCAGAAGAATTAGAACTTAAGACTACAAGTTTTATAGATTTACGTATGCTAAATACTCCTTCTATAGCATTGAAAAATACTATAAAAGAGTGTCTTCATATGGGAAATAAAGCTAAATTTTCATTAGAAAGTTCTGTTTTAGCTCTTATAAACAAG
>CAZFTH010000032.1:0-12638 GCA_964521745.1 uncultured Peptostreptococcaceae bacterium | reverse complement strand
CTTGTCCAAGTGGTGTATTTGGTTCAAGGCCTAACTGGGCTGCATTCATAAGAGAACCCATAAAGCTTTTAGGAGTGCACTCAGCTAGTTTTGGGTTAACCGATATTGCAGTTAGGGCCATTCTTGTAAATCTTTCTGGAGTAATTACACTTGGAAGAGCCTTTTTAATCGCTGGTTCCATAACCTTAATCCAATCTTTAATTGTCTGAGGTTCTTTATTACCATCAGTCACGCTATTATTTGCTTTCTTTGCAAGTTCATTTTTTAAATTTGACATATTATCATCCTCCATTTATTTAATTTGAAATCTTCTACTTGAAGATTTATTAGTGTATTTTTCATATATGTTAGGTAGTTCAGATTTTAACTTCTTAGAATCCAATCTATTTGATTCAACAGTTTTCCAAATTACTGTCCTATCAGATATAATTGCTTTTTCTGCTTCTTTCATTTGCATTTGAATATCTTGCTTAATAAGTTCCTGTTCTTTCTCTAAAGTCTTAATAAGCTCATTTATTTGGTCATATCTGTTAACCATCTCTACATATTCATTCTTATCAATTACAACAGTCTCACTTGCATCACTATCTGGATACATCATCTTTATTAAATCAGAAGCATCACTTGATCCATCAGGAGCTGGCATCTCATTTTTCAATATATGATTCTCATAGAAATCTTTTTCTATATTTATGAGATAATTTATAATCTCTTCATCTCTTTTAATTTCATGTATAGAAACTGCTTCATTTCCAATCAGTGCTGCAATATACCATTTATCTAGTCCAGTAACAGCCATATAATGATGGCATTGTAATTCATACATTGGTGGAATACCTTCTTCCCACTGCTTTTTAGCATATGAATTAGTAACCTTACACTCAAGTCCAGCACTTTCACCTACTACTAATCTATCTACATTTGCAAGCATCCATTCATGTTCTGGATGCTGAAGTATAGCATTTCTTTTTCTTACTTTTTTACCTAGCATTTCTTCAAATCTTTTAGCTACATAGTCTTCTAAATCCCTTCCTATTCTCATTCTTTCAGAGTCTATAGGTTCGCTCTTAGGCTCAGTCTTATCAATAAAGACTGAAATAGCACTTTTAAAAGGACTAAGTCCTGCTATAGCTGCAGCATCACTACCGCCTATTCCCTTTTTTCTATACTCAAGCCACTGCTCATAATTTAAATCTAGGGTTTGAATTAGTACCTTAGCTATCACTACTCATCATCTCCTTCATCTTCTGTATCATCTTCATATGAATCATCAAAGTAATCGTATCCATTTATTTTCTTGTAATTGTCTAAGCAATATTGGTTATACATTTCATCAAGATTTTGGTTCATTTTATATTCCTCCTGTATTTGAAATTTGTGTTTATGCCCATGTACCGTTTTCATAGTAGTGGAACCATTCACAGTTTCTAAGTCTTACGCAAACTGTATTATTTTCATCTAACCAAACTTTAGTGATTTTCATTCCGTCCTTGTAGTCATTTCCTACACAATCGGTGTGTTTCTTGTTTACTCTATGCATCAATTTCTTTTGTTCTTCAGTTAGATTCTCAATACCTATTATCATTTTGGGCCTCCCGTGGTATAATCAATGTGTAGTTTTTATTTTTGCCCCTAAGAAGAGTATTTTCTTCTAGGGCTTTTTTATTTTTATGAAAGAATTACTATATTGCGACTTGATACTTCGTTCTCTAGATATTTCTTTATGTTTGAAATAGCTTCATGCTGCCATGCTCCACCATCAGCTTCGAATAAAGCTAACTGGCCACCTTCTTTTATTCTGAATATAAACTTACTTGCAGGTTGATCTACCTCTAAGAATGTCCTATATGGTGCTAGTGTTACAGGATTAGGAACAACCACATCAGCAACTTTTGCCACTCCAGCTTTTACAGTAGCAACTTGTGATACTCCATCATCTTCCATCGTTCTTATCATTTCATCTTTTAGATTGCCAGCTAATTGAAGTAGCAATGGTTTATCTTGTGTATCAACGAATTTGCTCTGCATTTCAATAACGAATTGCTCTTGGCTTTTATATTCTCCAAATCTTAGAGTTGGTAGTACTGGAGAAACTTCCAATAATAAATCTCTTTGTTTGAATTCTCCATAAAAAGGAGTAAATGCTTTAACTAATGTTGGTGATACTACATGAATAACAAGAGGATTTTTAGGATTTAAAGCAACCTTGTCGAAATCTGTTTTTATATACTGAACTAAGCTACTTAATGTAGATATGCACAAAGGAACTGTCTCAGGCTGTTTTACTGGCATTATTTGACTTGTTGAATAAACTCTTCCTTCAATTTCAATAGTTTCGGTTTTCCCTAAGTTAACAACATACTGTAACGCTTCTTTTATCATTTTTCATTCCTCCAATTTTTTATTTAGATACAACTTCTCCAGTTCTCATATCAACAATTTTTCCATCGCTTTCTGAAAGTAATTGACCTGGTATTACTCCTTTAGTGTATTCTTGAGCAACTACTTTTCCTCCACTCTTACCAATGAGCAATCTAGTTAATATTGGCTTGCTAGGTGCTGTAGTAGCTTTACAGCTAAATTCTGTTGTTACTTCATCCCTTTCTTCTGTAGTTTTTAAAGTAATTGTCATTGTGATCTTTCTTGCTTTCTTGTGGTCAGTGTTTTTGTCCATGATGTTTTCTAGTACATGTTCGAGTGTGTCATAGAACTCCTCTGATAAAGCTCCACCCGCTAAGTTGTCAAAAGTAATTTTTTCTTGCATGATGCACCTCCATAATATTTGTGTTATAATTTCATTAATTGAAATTTTACTTAAGCCCCTTTGTGAGTGCCAGCTCCATGGGGTTTTTTCATTGCCTGGAATATCAGCTGCAGTATTGGACCTGCATAAACCTTTGCCCCCTGTCCTATCTTATTTAAGATTGGATACTCGTCTGTTGTAATGACTCCATCACATGCTATATGCTTCAAATCTTTTAGATGATCATCAAAGTACTCACCATAGCTTTGTAATTTTAGAGTTGTCATTGTGATTTCTTCTTTAGTATCGATTTCAGGTAGATAATCTTTCCAAAGGTCAGTGTCCATGAAGTAATCTAAGACTATTAAAGGATTCCCATATACTCTAACCATGTCTCTTATATAAGCTTCATCAGGTCTTCGCCCATATTCAAAATCCCTTAAACTCTCACAGCTAATATTTAATGCTGTGCTTGCTTGCTGTCTTGTTAAACCTGCATTTTCTCTGTAGATAACTAAGTAGTTTTTGCATTTTCTTTGCATGTCTCCCCCTCCTTAATTTAGTTATAATTAATATAAGAACAACAATCGGTACTAAATAAATAAGAGAAAAAATAATCGGAGATAATATCCATATGGATATAAACCTCAAGAATCCAGCTATTATTATTCCTCCATTTCCAAACATAGCCGATAGAAAGTCAGCTACTCCCATCCAATCAACCTTCTCATAGAAAAACATCTAATTTCCCTCCTAGACTAATTTAAGTCCTTTCCTTCTAGCAGTCACATTCATACTGCTAGTCCTACTTAACCTCCATTGGTCGATATCTTCCTTATTGAACAGCAGCTTGTTTCCTAAATAAAAATGTGGCAATCCGTTCATTCGTTCTTGCCTAACCCAGCTCTCTGACATGTTGAGGTATTGACCGACTTCTTTAGCGTTCATTACCTCTTTTGCGTTGGACTTAGGTTTTAGCTCCTCCAAAATATCAACTAGCACTTCTTTCACAGTCTGCGTTATCATTTCTTCAATTGACATAAGCAGTCTCCTTTCCAATAATTAGTTCATAAAATTGCATTACCAATTTGTCCTCCTTTCTTTTTCATACTCATTACACGCATGATTTTGTTTTTTTTAAAAAATAATTCTCAAATGAGTTTTTTTTACAATTTACTTCCGATAATGTTAATTATCGGAACTAAAACTTAACCTTGATTTTTATCAACAACAATAATGTTAAGAGGACCTTCATATAGATATTCATTAGCACCTATCTTAATTTTGAACTCTTGATTACCTGACACTTCTAGAATGTCTACAATTCCTTTTCTAGTTGCTAGCTCTAGTACTAATTCTTTAGTACTTATACTTTTTAAATCCATGATTATGCTCCTTTCTTCCAAATAATGTATGTGATAAACTCCTCTTAGAGAGGAGGTGAAATTATGAAACTTAAATTAAAAGAATTACAAGCTCTTGACGCAATGTTGCATGCATATTCAATATCAAAGAAAAAATCTTACAAAATAGTTATAAAAATGGATTCCAAGATTATCTCGGCTAAGTTTTTACACTTTATGGACACTTATGAATACCCTGTGGAATTTGATATAAATTTTAGTGGGGAATCCAGACCAAGGTATATTAATAACCAAGATTCATATCTATTTAGTAATTGCTTAAAACTTTTTTATAATCGACTTGATATTAGACATGACTTGTTAAATCGTTATGAAAATCATCCAGATCTACTAATAAATGAACTTTTAAATATAATAATCATGAATAAAGAAAATACTTTTGATGATTACATGACAGATAAAATTTACAAAATACATTTTTTAGAATCTAATCTCTATCTGGACTTCTATATAGTTAATCCAGATGAAGAATTCGAATTAGTTTCTCTTATTTTAGAGTCAGAAAATTAGATTCATACTTAAGCTGTCTATATGCTAACTGAAGAACTGCATATGCTTCCTCATATGTTAGTTCTTTGGTTTTTAAGAGACTTACAATCTCATCAGCTATAACATCTGTTTCAGGTGAAAATAGTTGATTTGCAGTGTTTCTTTCTCGTTTAAATTCATTTAAATATATGTCTTTATCTCTTTCTATTCCAAAATAATCACATTTAATTTCTTTTTCCATGTTCATAACCTCCTATTTTTATGATCTAATCCCCTTAACAAAATCATCATATTTTGATAATTCCTTTTCGAAACCTCCTGCTTTCAACATAGAGTTATATAAATCTTCTAACTGTTTATCAGTTGGATTCGATTCATTTATATGGATACATTCCAAGAGGTCTTCATCTATTAGCTTTCTTATTTCAATCCAAACTTGCCCTAAAGCATTTTCTAGTTGCTGGTCAGATATATCTTTTAAGAAAATCATCCCTGGAAATACTACAAGTTCCATTTCATCTCTCCCTTTTCAAATTTAACTAGCTATACCTCTTTTAAACTTATTAATGAAATAAATCTGACCTTTTCCAGTAACTTTAGAAGTCTTTTGTATTGTAGCTGGACCATTTGCATGAGTAATTGATGTTTCTTTAATTTCAAACAAGCCTAATTGCATTGAATATTGAGTTGGAGTATTGTAGTCTGTTCCTTTTCTCTTGATGAGATATCCGTTATCTCTTAACCACTGAAAAAGTTTATTCGGGCCTACGATTACTCCATTTTGCTGAAGTATCTTTGACAGTTCTCCTACTAATATGGATGTATTTGAAGTAGAAACTGCATCAGCAAAGGCAACTTTTGGAGCTTGTTCTTCTATCTTTTGCTCTTTTTCCATATTTTCTAATTGAAGTCTTTGAACTTCTTCAGCTGTATCAGCTAGTGCTCTTAGAGCAGATGGATAATCTTGAGGTAACTGATTTAAAAGTTTATTCTCTAGCTTGTCTATATAGGCAATTACCGCTTTCCTTACAAACTTTGATTCTCTAACTAAGACCTGTCTTGATTGGGCTAGATTTAATACGAACATAGGGTATTCCTTGCCTCTGTCATTTTTGTAATTTGACTCCTGAATTTTTAGGAGTGAGATTTCTTCTTCAAATTCATCTCTTATTATCTGCAATAAATTGTCATGTCTTAGAGGATTCTTGTTACCCTCTTCATTTCTATACTGGTTAATTAGGTCTACCAATTCCAAACTTGTGAAATTATCTTTGTTCATTAACATTTTCAAAGCTCCTCTCTTATTTGTTAATTTTAAATTAACTTTTGTCCTAAAAAAATTTCTTCAATACTTTTTCCAAAATAATTTGCAATTAACAAAGCTTCGCTTAATTTAAAATCAATGTTGCCATTAACCTTATCGTTGACTGTCTTTTCTGATACTCCTATTATTTTTGCTAAATCTTTTTGAAGCACTTTGTTTTCTGTCATTATTCCTTTTAATTTTACTTGTTCTGGCATATTTCTATCCTCCTTTCATGTTTATTTTAAATTAACTTTAAATTTAGTATAGTGCATTTAAAATTAACTGTCAATAGTAAAACTGTAAAATTATTAATTTGAAATTAACTTTGTTACTATTTATTTTAAATTAACTTATAATGGTTAATATAGATATTTAAAAGGAGTTTTTTTGATGAATGATACATTTGGAAAAAGATTTAAAAGTTTAAGAATTGAAAAAGGAATAACACAAGACGAACTTGTGAAGCAATTTAATGAAAAATATTTTTATAATTTTACTAAATCTTCGATTTCTATGTATGAAAATGATAAACAGGTACCAGAAGTAGATGTATTAAAAAAATGGGCAGAGTTTTTTCAGGTCGGACTGGACTTTCTCTTAGGTAACTCCGACATAAGGAACCCATACGAAAACCACGAAAGAATATCCGAATCTATAAGTGATGATAAAGAACTATTGGAGTTTTGGGAGGTATTGAAAGAAAGAGAAGATTTACAGCTTATGTTTAAACAAACCAAAAATATGTCGCCAAAAGATATTAGGCAAATAATAAAAATAATTAAAGCTATAGAAGATGAAGAGGATGCTCAGAACTAAAATAAGGAGGCTTTATGCAGAAAAGGATACTTGACTCGCTAATAAACGGTTATTTGTCTTTTTTCGATATACTGCGTTCCTACAATATTAACCTAGCTGTAGTAAATCATCTTAGCTCAAACATTTTGGGAATGGTATATAAAACAAAAAGGCAAAATTATGTAATCGTACTTAATGGGAATATTAATTATGAAACTCAATGCAAGGTTTTTCTTCATGAATTGTATCATATTGAAAACCACATGCCTTCAATGGGATATTGTATAGGTTTGGACATGCAACATTTATCTTTTGAAAAAAATTCAGATGTTAGAATTAAAGCTTAAATAATCATTCTATAAACTATATTAATATATTATGGAGGTTTAAAATGGAAGATAATATTTCAATGTCTCATTACAACACAACTAGCATAAGTATAGCGATAATATTTACGCATCCGCTTAATGATAATTTTTCTTTCTTTTCGTTGGTTGCAAAAGTTAAAGATGTATTTGGACATTTAGATCCTAAAGCTGACCCACAACCTATTATGCCAACTACTGGGAACCAGATTATTCCTCCAGAAATTCCTAGATATATTTTTAATAGTCCTAATAATCTTTTTAATTTCACCTTCTCAGCTCAAAGATTTGATTTTAACTTTGTACCTGATGAGTTTATGTCTAAGAGAATAGATCATTACACTGATTCAATAAATTTAATTATGGAAAGTTTAAATATAACCAATTCTTTTAGATTAGGTATAATTTTTAATGGTTTTATGGTTGTACAAGATTTTAATCAGTTTAAAGATTCCAAGATATCTAAAAATATTGATGATTATAATGAAATAGAAATTTCAATAAGAAATACTTTTGAAATTAATTCAATTAGAGTAAACCAATGGAGAAGATATAACTTAATTGATGAACAAATTTTTTATTTATTTGATTTAAATACAGATTTATCAACTCCGATAAATAATGTAAAAAAGGGATATGATTTATACTTATCTGGTAAACTGGAGGATTTATTTGATGAATCAAAATAATTTTGATAAAAAAACACAAACAAATAACCTGCTTCACTTTCCTAACAATACTTCTAGTGCTCCAATATATAAAGAAACTTTTACTGTAAAAGACGCTAATTCAAATCTGCTTTCTGATTATATATACTCAAAATTATTTTTGTCGTATAATAAGGATAAATCAAACAATTCAAATAGTGCGGAGTTGAAAGATATGGATAAGATATTAGAAAAATATATAGATAAAATGGATAGGGACCAGTCAGATTTAAGAAATGATATACGATCATCTGAAAATAGAACTACTCACTTAATAGAAAAAATGGAAGAAAGAATTCAGCTTTCAGATGCAAGTATGGAAAAACGAATGGAAAAAATAGAAAAAATGATAGAAAATAATATTAATCAAAATAGAGATAACTCTACTAGATTAGAATCTAAGATTGATAATAATAATAAATTTATAATTTCTATTTCCATTTCAGTCATAATTGGAGTCGCTGCAATGGTAATATCTCTTTTACTGAGTTAATCTTTTTTGTTAATTAAGCCTTAGGGCTTTTCTTTTTATGCAATTTAAAAATCCATAGAAAATATAAATATTTCCTCAAATAATTAGGAGGTGTGATAATCATTGAGTATAGATAAGAGAGGGCCTAATAAATATAGGTTTAGAATACAGTATCAAGGTTTTCAGTACACCAAGATGTTCTATGGCAACGAAAGAGAATCTAAAAAGGAACATGAGAAATTCAAGCATGAAGTAAAGAGTGGAAAAATCAATCTAAAATCAGAAATGACCTATAGTGAATTTGTTCAGATGTTCTATGATGAATATGTTACAACACTTAGATATAGAACACAGCAGCTATACAGAAACAACATCGATAATCATATACTTCCAGTACTAGGAAATTATAAGATTAAAGATATAGCATCATTTACTATCCAGCAATTTGTTAATAATTTAAATAAAACTTTTAAACCTAATACAGTAAGGAATATATATGGAAATTTATCACGCTCTTTCAATTACGCTACTCAATGGGAATTTATAGAGAAAAACCCATGCACATATATAACGCTTCCTAAAATTCCAAGAAACAATATGAGTGAGCTCTATAGTATAGAGGATATTAAGAAGCTCATAGCAATATATGAAAAAGAAAAAAATTTAATGCATAAGAGTGCCTTCTATCTTGCTATAGGATGCGGACTTAGAAACTCAGAAATAAGGGCGTTGACTTTAGACGATATAGACTTTGATAAGCAAACTGTAACAGTCAACAAGCAAATAGGAAGAACTAAGGATAGTAAAGGAAATGTAGTAGAAAAAGCAATATCTCCCAAAACAGATACATCAAATAGAACCTTATACATGCCTGATTTTGTAGCTGATGTATTAAATGAATACACTAAATCAATGCAGTTTATCCCTATAACAAAATTACTTTTTTATTCACATGTTACCCATAGAGCTATATCATCATGCTGCTTGTCTAAAAGGTTCTTTACAACAATAGCTAATGCTGGATTACCACAGATAAGATTCCATGACCTTAGACATTTGCACGCAACATTATTAATTCACTCTGGAGCAAATCTACAAGCCACTGCTAAAAGAATGGGGCATAGCACAATTAAAACTACTATACAAACATACATTCATAGTATGGAGGATGTAGACAAGACAACCTCTGATTCATTAGACGAAAAATACAATGAAATGACTAATAAAAAACAAAAGTTGTCCCATACTTGCCCAGAGTAAAAATATCAAAACCAAATTATAGCATCTAAGCCATTGATATTACTCATATTTATTTAATCAATAACGCTACAGTCTCTACATGCATGGTGTGACTAAACATATCAACAGGATAAGCCACATCCATCTCATAACCTAGTTTTAAGAGTCTTTCTACATCTCTAGCTAGTGTAGATGGGTTGCATGAAATGTATACTATTTTTTTAGGATTCATTTTTGCTATAGTATCTAGAACTATTTCTTCGCAGCCTTTTCTTGGAGGATCTACAACTACTACATCGGCTGTGATTCCTCTGCTATAGAGCTTAGGTACTACTTCCTCGGCTTTTCCTGCATAAAAACTAGCATTTTCGATATTATTTCTTTCAGCATTTTTCTTTGCATTTTCTATTGCTTCTTTTACTATCTCTATACCATATACATGTTTGGCTTTTTTTGCTAGAAATAAAGATATGGTCCCTATACCGCAATAAATATCATAAACTACGTCTTCACTTGATATATCTGCTAGCTCTAGAGCTTTATTATAGAGCACCTTTGTTTGTATAGGATTCACCTGATAAAACGATAGTGGAGATATCTCAAAAACTAAATCATCAATTGTATCTTCTATTATTCCATCACCATATATAATTTTATTTTCTCTTCCAAGAATAACATTTGTTCTGTTTGGGTTTATATTTTGAACCACAGTTCTAAGTCCTGGAAGTTTAGCCTCTAGCATCCCTACTAGTGCATCTATTTTAGGCAGCTTAGTTTCTTTAGTTACTAGTATTACCATTATTTCATGGGTATGAAATCCTACTTTTGTAACTACGTGTCTTAGGTTTCCTTTATGCGTTTTTTCATCATATACGGAAATATTGTATTTTTCTATGTACTGTCTTATTATGTCCAAAATAACATCATTAACTGTGTCTTGAACATAGCAAGTAGTCAGAGGTATAATCTCGTGGGACATTTTTTTGAAAAACCCCATCACAGGTTTTCCTTTTTTATCTATTCCTACTGGAAACTGAGCTTTGTTTCTATAGTTGTATGGATTGTCCATTCCTATAGTATCCATTACATTTGGATTTTCCACTTTTCCTATACGGCTTAGGTTTTGTACTACTATGTCTTTTTTTATCTCTAGCTGTTTACTGTAGTTTAGCTGCATTATCTGACATCCACCACAGCTATGGGCAATAGGGCATACTGGTTTTACTCTATCTGCAGATGAAGATAATATTTTTTTAAGGTCAGCAACTGCGTAATTCTTTTTAGATTTTACTACTTTGCCTAATACTATATCTCCTACAAGTCCACCTTCTACAAATACAGTAAAGCCATCTACTTTTCCTATTCCTTCTCCCGAGTGACCTAAATCAACTATTTCTATTTCATATTCTTTTCCTAGCTTTAACATAATCTTCTCCTTAATGACATATATAAAGCCGAAAGCAAGGCTTTCGGCTTTATCGTTAATTATTATTATTTATTATACAAAGAGATGCCTTGCTTTATAACCACGATAAGCCATGAATATACTGCTTATTACTAACACTACTCCTAAAATCGGAGGGATAATAGTAAGAGCTTTTGCAAAACTTTCTCCTCTTCCAGTTTGAACCATAGTTTGAGCTACAGCAGTAGTTAAATTCCCCATTACATACATTCCATTTTTAGCCCATACTGTACCTGTCATAAATCCAATAGGGGCAATAGATAGACTCATATAAAACCCATTTACACTTCTAACTTTAAGACCTTTTAATCCCAAAAATATAGGAACAAAAAATAAGGCTGGGAGTATAAATCCAAACCACTGTGGAGAGAGCACTAAAAATAAAATCGAAGTAAACAAAAACCATCTTTGATATACATTTACCCAACCTACTTCATTTTTTAAATCTCCTAAAGCAGCTTTTAGATATCTGATATAATATTCTACCTGATCTTTTATTTCTTTTGAATTAGCTGTGGCTGAAAATTTATTATTAAGCTCCTTACCTTTCTTTACCAAAGAATTATAAACTTCCAATAAGTTGTCTGGCACTTCCTGTTTTTTGTACTCATTTTTTATAGTTTCTAACAGATTATAGAATTTATCTTTTTTATTACCTAATTGAGGGTATTTTTGAATCCTATTCTGTAGTGAATCAATTACCGTTACAATGTCCTTCGTACTCACAAAACTCCCCCTTGCAATTTTATTCTTAATTTTATAATACCATATGAAATAATTTATTACTATTTATAATATCTAAAAGCATTTAAATAAATTTTTATAAACTAATATTAGTTTATAATGAATTATACTACAATTACTATTTTAATATAATCAAAGGCTCTCGCAAAGCGAAAGCCTTTGAAGTAATCTTTTAATATTTTTTTATTTTTTCTTTTTCTCTGCATTCAATATTGCTCTTAGGCTAATTCCAGCAACAGTAAATACAATAACCCAAGTTGTAAGCATAAATCCTAAAGCTGCACCTGTCATGTAATCGCCTCCTAATTAAACTCTAATACTTACAGTATTTTCTTCAATTTCCTTACCATATTTCTTTTTAATCGAAATATATGACTGTGTAGCTCCCGCTAATACAACCAAAAGAATAACTACACGAGCTCCATTAACCCAAGGAATTAGAACTGGAGTACCAGCTATAAAATCAGGAGCAAATTTAAAGTAACCAGCTTTAATATAGTCTAGTGTTGAGAAAACTAAAACTATTACTAATGCTGCTGGAGTAAGTCCTCTCATAAATACAGTGTAGAACCACTTAGGCATTTGCCAGATTCCACCTTTGTTGATTTCTGTAAGGGCTTTTTCTCCCATAAGGAATGCAACCACTATGATTTCTATTAATCCTAGAACTAGAAGAAGGTATGAACCTACCCAGTTATCTATTTCTGTGAAATAAGCTAGGTCAGCAGTCTTGTTGATAATTTGCTCTAGACCAACTGGTAATCCTACTACAACATAAGCCGCAAATATTATCCAAGCTGCAGTTTTTCTTGGAATTCCTAAGTCTTCCTCAACTAGAGCTGTTAGATAGTTGTACATTGCGATAGCTGATGTAAATCCAGCGAAGAAT
>CAZFTH010000031.1:0-12835 GCA_964521745.1 uncultured Peptostreptococcaceae bacterium | reverse complement strand
AAATTTTTCCAGCTTTATGATATTCATTAAAGCCTTTCCAGTAAGCTGTGATATTACCTGCATTTCCAACTGGAATAAATAAATAATCTGGAGCTACTTTTAAATCATCGCAGAGTTCAAAGGCAGCAGTTTTTTGCCCCTCTATACGATGAGGATTAAGTGAATTTACCATAGTTATAGGGTGCTTGCTTGAAATTTCCTTAACCATATCTAGCGCCACATCAAAATTTCCATCTATTGCAAGTATAGTAGCGCCGTAGGCTACAGCTTGAGCTAGCTTGCCTTTAGCTATTTTTCCATCTGGAATAATAACATAGGATCTAAGGCCTGCTCTAGCAGCATAGGCTGCAGCTGATGCAGATGTGTTTCCAGTTGAAGCACAAATTACAGCCTTGCTATTGTCTTCTACAGCCTTTGTAACTGCACTTGTCATACCACGGTCTTTAAAGGAGCCCGTAGGATTAAGTCCTTCGAATTTAAAATAAAGCTCTATATCTATACCTAGAAGGGTTTCTAGATTATTTGCTCGAATCAGTGGCGTCCTGCCTTCATTTAAGGTCACAGGAACCGTTTCTTTATTAAAATTAAAAAATTCTCTGTAGTTATCAATTAAGCCCTTATACATTGTGATATCCCCCTTGATTATATTCCGTAGTTATAATTTTAGTATTTTACCGACTAAATGTATTTGCATGAAACACAATAGTAAGCTAGAAAAATACTAATGGGAATATTATAACATAAACAGGAGATGTGTCTAGACAAAAAAATAAACAAGCCATAAGACTTGTTTAAAGTAGGTCTCTTAGGGCTTGTTCATCTAGTATGAGTATTTTTTTGTTTCCTATGAAATCTATATAGCCTAACTCTTTAAATAGTTTGAGCTTTCTAGTCATAGTTTCTCTTGATATTCCAGCATAGCTTCCCATTTCTTCTCGGTTTATGGAAAGCCCAAGCATGATACCTCTATCATCTTTTGTTCCAAAATCATTTATAAGGTTTAATAAAAGTCCTGCAACCTTTGCATCAGCACTGCTTACAGATAGCCTCTCAACTAATCTCTCAACTGCTTTGATTCTCTCATAGGATTTTTCCAAGATTTTTAGAGTTATTGTAGGATTTTTTAAAATTATTTGATCAAACGTATCTTTAGATAAGCAGCTGACTGTCATATCTTCTAGAGCCTCTGCGCTAAACTCAAATTCATCTTCTTTTAAGAGATTAAAAGCTCCTATAAAATCACCTGGAGAATAAATATATAATATTTGTTCATGGCCATTTGAGAGATATTTATAAATTTTCATTCTTCCAGAACATACTATATATAGCTTGTCTGCCTTTTCTCCTATAGAAAAAATCATTTCTCCAGCTTTATAGTCCTTAAAAATTACTCCCTCAGAAATTTTTTCTATTTCCTGTCTATTAAGACTGGATAATAAAGGAGTTCTTTTGATACATGCCTTGCCTTTGCATACTTCACAAGGAATATTGCCTAGAGCGCACTGTCTTATAACAATCACCTACTTTAGATAAAATTTAGTATTATAAACTTTATATTGTAGTATACTAAATAATATTTTTGCGGGCAAGGACTTCTTCTTTTTCTTCAAGTAACATACTATTTAAAAGATTCTCATAGTATTTAGCTTTGTCTTCGTTCATCTCTTCTACGTCAGCCATTGTATAAGTCATTCCAAGCTTTTCGTATTTTTCGAGTCCCATTTTATGATAGGGAAGAACTTCTATTTTTTCTATGATATGAGCTAAAGGAGCAATTTCATGAAATAGTTTATTTATAGCAGTTTCGTTATCTGTTAGGCCTGGAACCATTACATGGCGAATCCATACCTTTCCTTTAAAACTATCTAGCTTAGAAGCAAACTCATAAAAACCATTCATAGGTTTACCAGTTAGGGCTTTATAGCCAGGAGAGTCAAAATGCTTGATATCAAGTAGAACCACATCGGTGTATTTTAATATATCATCGTAGTATTTTGAATCTCCATAGCCACTAGTATCTATAGCTGTGTTAAAGCCATTCTCCTTTAAAAGCTTTAAGGTTTCTACTAAAAATTCACCTTGAAGCAGAGGCTCGCCACCAGAAAAGGTTACGCCTCCACCAGTTCTGTTGTAGTAAACTTTATATTTTGAAGCAGTCTTTAGTACTTCTTCAGGAGATATATGTTTTTGAGAGAACATGCTTTGGCTATCTGGATTGTGACAATAGGCACAACGAAGAGGACAGCCTTGCAGAAAAAATATAGTTCTAATTCCTGGACCATCTACTAGCCCCATAGTTTCTATTGAATGTAGTCTTCCCTGCATCATAATATCTCCTTTCGATAGTAAAATTTAAGCACTCTTGTGGAAAGTTCTGTTAATAACCTCAAGCTTTTGCTCTTTAGTAAGTCTGTTAAAGTGCACGGCATATCCAGATACACGAATTGTAAGAGTAGGGTATTTATCTGGATTTTCCATAGCATCTATTAATAAGCTTCTGTCTAGTACGTTTACATTTAAGTGGAAGGCTTTTTGTGCAAAATATCCATCCATAATTCCAACTAGGTTGTTTATTCTTTCTGATTCTTGTTTTCCGAGTGCTGAAGGGATGATTGAGAAAGTATTTGAAATACCATCTTGGCATACTTCGCAGTAAGGCAATTTTGCAACAGAGTTAAGTGATGCAAGAGCCCCGTTTTCATCTCTTCCGTGCATTGGGTTTGCTCCTGGAGCAAATGGCTCTCCAGCTTTACGTCCGTCTGGAGTAGAGCCTGTCTTCTTTCCGTATACTACATTTGAAGTTATAGTAAGCACTGATAAGGTATGCTCAGCATCTCTGTAGGTTGGAGTTTTCTTTAGCTCATTACTGAATTTTGTAACTACATCTACAGCTATTTGGTCTACTCTGTCATCATCATTTCCGTATTTAGGGAAGTCGCCTTCGATTTCGAAATCAATTGCAATTCCGTGCTCATCTCTGATAGGCTTAACTTTAGCGTATTTGATAGCGCTTAAAGAGTCAGCAACTATTGAAATTCCAGCAACGCCAAATGCCATATATCTATGCACCTTGCTGTCGTGAAGAGCCATTTGACCTTTTTCATAAGCATATTTGTCATGCATATAATGGATAGTATTCATTGTGTCTACATAAAGCTCGGCTAGGTATTCCATTACTTTATCTAGGTTTTCTTTTACTTCGTCATAGCTTAGTACATCGCCTGTAATTGCATTAACACCTTCTATCAGCTTGATTGGACGACCATTTTTAGCTTTTTTAAGCTCATCTACTCCACCGTTTATAGCATATAAAAGAGCTTTTCCTAGATTAGTTCTAGCTCCAAAGAATTGCATTTCTTTTCCTACTCTCATGGCAGACACGCAGCAAGCTATTGCATAGTCATCTCCATATATAGGCTTCATGATATCGTCGTTTTCGTACTGAATAGAACCTGTTTCGATTGACATTCTTGAGCAATATTTTTTGAAAGCCTCTGGAAGATTTTCTGACCAAAGCACTGTCATATTTGGCTCTGGGGCAGGAGTTAATGTCGTAAGAGTATGAAGGAATCTGTAAGCAGTTTTGGTAACTAGAGTTCTATTATCTTCTCCCATTCCACCGATTGATTCTGTTATCCAGTTAGGATCTCCAGCAAATAAATCATTATAGTCAGGAGTACGTAGATGTCTTACCATTCTTAGCTTTATTACAAACTGATCCATTAATTCTTGAGCCTGCATTTCTGTTAAGATGCCAGCTTTCATATCTCTTTCTATATAAATATCTAAAAATGCTGTGTTTCTTCCTAGGGACATAGCAGCTCCATTATTTTCTTTGATTGCTGCAAGGTATCCAAAATATAGGAACTGAACTGCTTCTTGAGCATTTTTAGCAGGTTTTGAAATATCGTAGCCATAAGCTGCTGCCATAGCCTTGATATCATCTAGAGCTCTGATTTGCTCAGAGATATCTTCTCTTAGCTGTATAGTAGCAGCGCAGGCATGCCCTTTTAGATTTTGTCTATCTTTGATTTTTTCTGCTTTTAAAAAATCTATTCCATAAAGTGCTACTCTTCTATAGTCTCCTATGATACGGCCTCTTCCATAGGCGTCTGGAAGTCCAGTAAGTAGTCCCACGCTTCTAGCAGCTTTCATTTCATCAGTATAAGCATCGAATACACCTTGGTTATGTGTTTTTCTAAAAGCATTAAATGAGCTTTCTAACTCTTTATTCATTTCAAAGCCATAAGCCTCTAATGAATCATGTACCATTCTATAGCCACCATAAGGATTTACTATTCTTTTTAAAGGAGCATCAGTTTGATATCCCACTACAAGCTCGTTGTTTTTATCGAGATATCCAGGCTCGTATCCAGCTATACTTGAGAATCTATCAGTATCTATATCAACCTTGCCAGTTTGTATTTCTTCTTTAATCATTGCTTCTGCTTTATTCCAAAGCTGCTTTGTCTTTGATGTCGAGTCAGCTAAAAAGCTTTCATCTCCAGTGTATGGAGTATAGTTAAGCTGAATAAAGTTTCTTACATCTACCTTTTCAGTCCAATTTCCTTTGTTAAACCCTTGCCAATTTTCCATATAATCATCTCCTTGAGTTATGTATCTAAAATAAACATTATTATAATGATAGAGTATATTCATTTTTTAAATTAAATGCAGTGATTCAAATCACAGTTTTTGAAAATAAAAATTTTAGAGTAAAATACATTGAAAACATAGCAAAAAATATTGAATTTATCAGATTATTCTTTTATAATAAAGGGGAATTTATTAATGTATATATTTATATTTAGAAAGGATTTTTGGGGGCAAAAAATGAAAAATAGTGTTGATTTTGAAACTTATAGTGCTTTAAAGGAAAAGAGAAACAAGAGTTTAAGTGCCAAATCAAAAAAGAAAGTAGATGAATTTGAAGATCATTTGGAAAAAATGCTATCTACAAAGAAGAAAAATGAGTTTAAGCATAAACCTCTAAAAGCATTTAAAAATCATCAAAAAGGTTTTCAATATGATTACGAAGAAGACCCATATGAGCCAGATTATGATGATTTTGAGTTTTAAGATTTAAAGGTTTTAAATTTTATATTCAAAATAAGAAAAGCCGAGCAGTTTCTATGCTCGGCTTTAGATTTTTATTCAAATAGTGAAGCGATTTTTTCTGCAGAAGCATCTTTTTTTTCTATACGCATTGATGATTTTATTCTTTCTAGTTTTTCTGGATGCTTATAGAGTGTTTTAACTACTATATCAATTGGAAATGTACTAGTAGGTCTAATGGCGAGACCATTGTTTAGCAGAAAATCTAAATTATCTTTTTCTTGACCAGGTATAAAAAAAGGAATAATCATAGGAAGCTCTTTTAAAATACATTCTGTAGTAGTAAGGCCACCGGGCTTAGTTATGATACAATCGCTAACCGACATAAGGGCATTCATCTTGTCAGTAAAAGATAAAAGCAAGATGTCTTTAGTTTTGTTATATGTTTGCAAGTATCTTTCTATTTTGGAATAAAGAGTACTGTTTCTTCCGCAGACGATTATTATTTGAATATCCTCCTTTATTTTAAGCAAGTCAGACAGGACATCGATAATATTTCCAGCTCCAAAACTTCCACCCATAAGCATGATAGTAAATTTATCTTTTAGATTAAAATCTTCCCTAGTGGTTTTAGAATCTATAATTTCCAAGAATCTTTTTTCTATAGGGATTCCATAAGGATAGATTTTTTTTGAATCAACGCCTTCTTTTTCTAATAGAGATTGCATGTATTCATCAGCTACTATATAGGCATTAACTTCTTTAGCAATATGAGCACTGTGTATAGTGTAATCTGTTATAATAGAATAAAGAGGAAGCATAGTATATCCATGTTCTTTTAGTTTTGAAACTGCCATAACAGGAAAAGGGTGGGTTCCTATGATATAGTCAGGTTGTTCTAATTGAATGAGTTTCCATAAGCGTTTGGTTATAAATTTAAGTAGCAGATTCTTATCCATACCTTTACGAATAACTTTGGTGTCAGAAATTCTATACATACCTCCATATGCTTTAGGGGTATACAAAGCTGAAGTTTCATAGCCTTTAGAAATTACAGTATCTACCATACGACTTACAAATTTAAGAGAGTCTACTATTTTGCATTCTAAACCTAATTTTTCAACTTCTTCTTGAACAGCTCTGGCAGCTCTATTATGACCACCACCTGTAGATGCTGAAAGAATTAATACTTTTCTATTCATATTATTCTCCTTTTATGTGCATGATATCGCAATATAATCATTATACTAGGAATAAGAGAATTTAAAAATTATAAATTGATTAAATTTATTATAAAACTATAGTAAAATAATTTTTCTATCGTATAATATATTATACTTGTTAATATGAGTTCTTAGGAGGGATAGGATTGCCATTTAAAAAAGATAATTTAAACATCTTTTTTGTTTTATTGATTGCTTTTGTTATGTACAAAATTATTGACAATCACAAGTATTTTTTGGAGCAACTAGGAATACTTTGGGCTATACTGTCGCCTTTTTTTTGGGCTTTTGCTACTGCATATATACTAAATCCACTGATGGTTACATTGGAAAAATTAGATAAAAGAATAACAAGGCCTATTTCTTTGATTTTAGTTTATATTCTTTTTGTTGGAATATTAACTTTGGCAATTACTATAGTAACCCCTGTTATAGTAAAAAATATAACTGAGATAATAGAAAAACTCCCAAGTTATATAGATGCTACAGAAAAATGGATAAGTAGACAGGTTTTAGATTATGAATTGCTAGAGCAACTTGGAATAAATACTTATATTTTTAATAACCTAGATTCGATATTTAACGGAGCTGTAGATTTTTTGAATCTTACATTAACTGGAGTAGTATCTAGTGTTATAGGAGTTACATCAGGTCTGGCAAAGATGCTTTTAGGTTTAGTAATATCAGTATATCTACTAGCAGATAAAGAGAAATTTATTAGGGGGATAAAGAAAAATCTTTATGCATTTTTAGGAAAAGTAAAGGCAGAAAAAACTATTGATTTTGGTAGCGAAGTTAATAAAATATTTTCGAATTTCTTTGTAGGAAAATTAATTGATTCCATAATAATAGGATTATTATGTTTTGTGGGTTTGTCATTACTAAAAGTAAGATTTGCTCTACTTCTTAGTATAGTAGTTGGAATATTTAATATGATACCTTATTTTGGACCATTTATTGGAGCTGTTCCAGCAGTGGTAATAACTTTATTTTACAGCCCAATCCAAGCACTATGGGTAACTTTGTTTATAATTGTTCTTCAGCAATTTGATGGGATTATTTTGGGACCAAAGATATTAGGAGACAAGGTAGGGATATCGCCTTTTTATATTATCCTAGCTATAATGATAGGCGGAGGATTCTTTGGAGCACTGGGGATGCTTATGGGAGTACCAATGTTAAAATCAATATTTGTACTTTGGGATAAGATTTTAATTAATTTACTTAAAAAGAAAAACATAGAAACAATTTGAAAATTAAACTAAAATAAGCCTGTTAAATAGCCAATTAGACTATTTAACAGGCTTATTTATATAGTTTTTTTAGAATAATATTTTTCTTTATACAATTAAATTTCTATCGTGTCATGAGGCTTCATAACTACTACTTCGCATAGAGGGCTCTTAAATTTAGTAGGATCTTCCTTTATAAGGTTAAAAGTATTGTAATGCATAGGAATTGCCTTTTTAGGGCGTATTAATTCTAGAGCATGAAGAGAATCTTCTAAATCCATAGTAAAGTTTCCGCCTATAGGAAGCATTGCATAATCTATAGCCTCTCTTTCCAGTAGTTTCATATCATAAGTGAGAGCAGTATCACCAGCGTGATAAAGTTTTACACCATCTATTTCTACCAAGAAACCACAAGCAAGTCCAGCATAAATTATATGAGTACTTTCAGTTATTGATGAGCCATGAATAGCAGGGGTCATCTTTACCTTTCCAAAATCGAGATTTACACGTCCGCCTATGTGCATAGCGTGATAATCTATATTGTATTTATCCAGATATAAAGCTATTTCAAAATTACAAATCACTTTACTGTTATGGCGTTTTGCAATTTCTACGGTATCACCTAGATGGTCTGAATGTCCATGTGTTACTAAGATATAGTGGATTTTAGGAAGCTCAGAAAGCTCTAACTTACAAAGTGGGTTATCCTTTACAAATGGGTCAATAATAATGTTGTATTTATCAGTTTTTATAATAAAGGCGGAATGACCTAAATATGTCAGTTTCATTATGAATACCTCCTTAAAACAAAAGCATTTTCATGGCAAAAGAGCTGCCCTTAAATCGGGCAGCTCTATGAATGAATACATTAATAATTTTTATTAGACGTGAAGTTTTGATTCAGCGTACGCAGCTTTTTCTTCTTCAGTCATTTTAATCATTGTTATTCCTGTAAATCCATAGAAAATAGATACAAATGGATTTATAAGATTTAAAAATGCATATGGAGCATAGGCAAATGGGTGAACTCCTAGAGTACCATACATAAATGCACCGCAGGTATTCCAAGGAATAAGCGGAGAAGTAATAGTACCAGAGTCTTCAAGTGCTCTCGAAAGGTTAACAGGAGCTAAACCTCTTTCTGCATAAGCATCTTTAAACATTCTTCCAGGGATTACAACTGAAAGATACTGCTCACCAGTAATTACGTTAACTGTGAAGCATGAAAGAACAGTTGCAACAACAAGAAGTCCAGTATTTACAGCAAGTTTTAAAATACTTCCAGCTATAACAGCAAGCATTCCAGTTGATTCTAATATACCGCCAAATGATAATGCACAAAGGATAAGAGAAACTGTCCACATCATACCCTGCATACCACCACGAGTAAGTAAGTCGTCTATAAGAACTATACCAGTTTCTGATACGAAACCATCATTTGAAGCTGAAAGGATAGCTCCAAAATCTGCTCCTTGGAACATTACAGCAAATACACAACCTAGTACCACACCGCCTATAAGTCCAGGAATAGCTGGAACCTTGAATACAACCATAGCGATAACTAATACTGGAGGGATAAGAAGTAATAAATTAATATTAAAACTTGATGATAGTGTAGTAAGGATTTCTTGGATTTGTACAGTATCTAACTCTTTTCCTGCATATCCTGCACCTATAATTCCATAAATAACAAGAGCTATAAGCAGAGAAGGTCCTGTAGTATATGCCATATGGCGAATATGATCAAATAGAGTAGAACCAGCCATAGCAGGTGCTAGGTTAGTAGTATCTGATAGAGGTGACATTTTGTCTCCGAAATATGCTCCAGAGATGATAGCCCCAGCTACTACAGGAGCTGGCATTCCCATACCTTGGCCTACACCTAAAAGTGCGATACCAACAGTACCAGCAGTAGTCCATGATGAACCAGTTGCTAAAGAAACAACAGCACAAATTAGTGCAGTTGCAACCAGGAAGATACCTGGAGATAGAATTTGTAAACCATAGTAAATCATTGTAGGAACAACACCACTAAGTATCCATGTTCCGATAATCATACCGATAATCATCAGTATTATGATGGCTTGCATACCCATGTTTATAGTTTTTAATACGCCTTCCTCTAATTCGTTCCAAGTGTATCCTAAACGAGTTGTTGCAACAGTAGCAGCAATCATAGCAGCTATTACTATTGGTATGTGAGGAGACTCTTCGTAAATCATTATAGATGGAACTAATACAGCAATAAGTACTAATATGGGAATAAGTGCTTCAAATAACGTGGCATCACGTTTTACCTTGCCTTCTTTCATTTTCATTCCTCCCTTGCAAAATTGTTATAGTACAATGAATCAAATTTAAAAGAAAACGTTTCTTATAAGCTTTTCAACATTGTTACAGTAAAGTATAGCAAGATTAACTATAAATTTCAATAATAAATTTGAAATTTCAAACAATTTAACATTTAATAAAAGGAAATGTTAGATAGAAAATTAACAAAGCTTAGCACTTGCAAATAAAGGGCTAAGCTAGTGTCTTATAAAAAATAAAATTTAAACAATATTCAAAGATTTATAACTATGGATGTTTATAAAATTCATAGTTATTTTTTCCTGAAGTTTTTACCATATATAGAGCCTTATCAGCTTTATCCAGTAAATCTTCAACCGTAGTAGCGTCATATGGAAATACACTAATTCCTATGGATGCTCTTATTTTTAAAGGGATGAGATTTTTTATATTAAAAGGTAAATTTATTTTGTCTAAAACAATTTCAGCCTGAGAATTAAATTTTGCGATTCCAGAATCAGATTCGCTATAAAACACAAATTCATCTCCAGCAAGTCTAGCAATAAAGCTCTTAGAGTTAATAGAATTCAAGGAAGTAGAAACTCTATTTGCAAACTCTATTAATATTTCGTCGCCTACCTTATGACCATAAGTATCGTTTATTTTTTTTAAATCATCTAAATCTATAAAGAACACTCCTAAGATGTTTTTAGAATTTGTATTTTTAAGTTCATTTAATTTAAGCTCTAAACTATTTAAAAAACTAAGCCTATTGGGCAATTGAGTAAGAGTATCTTGCATAGCTATTTTTCTAGATATTTCTTCCATTTGTTTAATTTCATCGTTTTCTTTTTCTAGATGGTCTATAAATTTTCTAAGTTGTTTTACTTTTTGATAATGCCCAGTTAAATCTTCCACCTGAATTAAGAGAGTGTGTTCATCTACTTTTTCTATTTGTAAATTCTGTTTTATATCATAACCAGGTTGGAGCTCGAAATTTTGAAAAAAAGTACCATGAACTGCTCCTGACAAGAAACGTGATTGACCTGTTTCGAATATAGAGTCAAGGATAGAGCTGTATTTAGAAGAAGCAAATTTTGGAGAAATTTCTTCTATAGAAATACTTAAAACTTCGCTTGCAGTTTTCTCAGTTTTCTTGCTCATCCACTGGTTCCAAAAAATTATTCGATGGTGCCTATCTAACAAAATTATACCAATTTTAAGTTTATCTAAAAGATCATAAAAACATTTAGTCATTTTATATATCACCTAGAATCTCGTTTATTTTATCAATCAATTTATTTAATGAATTCATACCAAGAGCAACTATAACCACACCATCGATTTTCGCTTCGGCCAATTGAAAACTAGTGTAAAGCATAAGCATATATATATCGTTTTTTAAATACATTTTTTGCTCGCTTTCTGAGACGAATAGTAGTTCTACATCTGGGATAGAAAACTCAACAGTAGTATCCAATAGATTGCTAAATTCACCTATTACAGAGTTGAGAATCACGTTACTTATTTCTTTTAGCACATCGAAATCAGTATCGATTAAATGAAACTCTTCATCCAACACTTCTTCAGATTCCATCCCCATACAAGCATCTACTAAAAACTTAGCTTTTTTTGCAGGAAAAATTAGCATAGCTCTTCCAGAAAATTCATTGCCAAATTTCATAGAAGAAGAAACTATATGACCATGAGAAAATAAATTGTGTGATAAAACTTCTTCTTCAGCCATATTTACAATTTCCACTTCTGGAACAGATAAAATTACTCTTTGATTAGCTATCTCAGATAACATACTAGCAGCTTGTCCGATAAAAACATTTATATATTCTCTAAGCAAGTCTTTTTGAAGTTCATTAATCATAATCTATTCACCTCTAATCAAATTAATAAGTTCTTGTAATTTATCTGGATTTAAAGGTTTATTGATAAATTTTACAATGCCATAGCTTTCAACTTCTTCTTTTGTTCCTTTTTGAACATCAGCAGAAACGACTATATATTTTCCTTTTTTACCATTAACATTAAGTGCGCTAAGAAGTTGCTGACCCGACATTTCAGGCATAAGTAAATCTGTTATAAGCCAGTCGGGTTCCATTTCTATATAAGCTTCGTAAGCTTCTTTTCCGTTGGTGCATAGTTTGATTTGAGCATTTGGAAACTCAGTGGAAATCAACTTATTTACAATTGTTCTAACGAAACTTGAATCATCTGCAATTATTATCTTCATAGTAAAATCACCGTCCTAATATATTATAATTGTTTTTAATTATATCTAGAATAATCAACTTAATTTAATTATATCCATATAAAAAGGTATTTAAATAAAAAATTTTGAATTTTTATTATAAACATAGTCATTGTTAATTCATTACTATATTGAATACATTCATTATATATCATAATTATTATTTGATTCTAAATTTAAAAGATTAAAGCTTATTTAAAAAAACTTTAAAAAAAGTGTTGACCTCTTGCTGATGGCATGATATATTAATACATGTCCTCAGCAAGAGGGCGAAACAAACAGCCTCGAAAGAGGGAATAAGATTTACAAGATGAACTTTGAAAACTGGATAGTAAACCATAAATAGTTTTTAATCTAGGTTAAAAACCACACCATTTATGAACACAAACAAGTCAGTAAATTTTTACTGAGACAAGGATTATATTTGAGAGTTTGATCCTGGCTCAGGATGAACGCTGGCGGCGTGCTTAACACATGCAAGTCGAGCGAAGATACTGCAAGGAATCCCTTCGGGGAGGAATTACTTTATTTTAGCGGCGGACGGGTGCGTAACACGTGGGTAACCTGCCCCTATCACTGGGATAACACACTGAAAAGTGTGCTAATACCAGATAACATAAGCTTTTGGCATCATTAGCTTATCAAAGAATTTCGGATAGGGATGGGCCCGCGCCTGATTAGCTAGTTGGCGAGGTAATGGCTCACCAAGGCAACGATCAGTAGCCGACCTGAGAGGGTGATCGGCCACACTGGAACTGAGACACGGTCCAGAC